>DASYYO010000116.1:0-6254 GCA_035933805.1 Acidobacteriaceae bacterium
GCTGATGGCTGACGGCTAGTTAATATCGAACTGCTCCTGGTGCAGTGCCGGATCGCTCTTCACGATCACCGTCTTCCCTATCATCTCCTCGATTTCAGTGAGCCAGCGGCCATTGTTCGCCTTCAAAGTCTTGACCACCTCCGGGTTCACCCGCAGGAGTACATCCTGGCGTTCCAGGCTCTTTTGCATTTTGCGCATCTCCACGTAAATCTCATTGCAAACGGTGGTCGGGCTTTTCGTCATCCCGGTCCCGGCGCAGATGTTGCATTGCACGCAAAGCGTACGCTCGAGCGACTGTTTGACCCGCTTGCGGGTAATTGCCACCAGGCCGAAGTCGTTGAACTGAAGCACCTTCGACGGCGCGCGATCTGCCTTCAATGCCTCTTCAAGAGCCTGCATGACCTTGTGACGATTCTTGCGCTCGTCCATATCGATGAAATCGATGACGATGATCCCGCCCAGATCGCGCAGGCGAATCTGCCGGACGATCTCGGGAATAGCGTCTAGATTCGTCTTGAGAATCGTGTCTTCCAGTCGCGCCGTCTTGCCGACATATTTTCCGGTATTGATGTCGATGGCGACGAGGGCTTCTGTCTGGTTGATCACGATGGAACCGCCGGATTTGAGCCACACCTTGGACTTCAGCGCCTTGCCAATCTCTTCCTGGATACCGAACTGCTCAAAGAGAGGCGTCTCCTTCGTGTAGAGCTTGACCCGGCGCACCAGAGATGGCTGAAAGCGGTTCAGAAAGCGCACAATGCGCTCGTATTCCACCTCACTATCGACCCAGATCGTGGAGAAGTTGTCGCTCACCTGGTCGCGCAGGATCCGTTCGACCAGATTCAGATCATGGTAGATGAGAGCTGGAGCCTTCGCTGTGTCGGCCCGCTGCTTGATCTCCGTCCACAGGCTGATCAGGAAGCGGATGTCTGCACGCAGATCTTCCTCACTGGCTCCGTCGGCAGCGGTCCGAACGATGAAGCCTCCGCCTCCGGCTCCCTTCTCGCTGATGAGGATCCGTTTGAGCCGCTGGCGCTCTTCGTCCGAGGAGATCTTCCGCGACACGCCGACGTGATTCACGGTAGGCATGAAGACCAGAAACCTTCCCGGCAGCGCGATGTGACTCGTGATCCGCGCACCCTTCTTGGCGATAGGCTCCTTGGCAATCTGCACCAGAATTTCCTGGCCCTGCTTCAAGAGCTCGCTGATAACCGGCAATTCGCTGGTCTGGGCTGTCTGCCGCCGGCCATTGTTTCGCCGGCGTCCGTCGTGGCGGCCGCCCCGCCCGTCTCTGCGTGGTCCGGGACGTTCGCGCCGTGCCGGTTGTCCCGGGCTGGCGATCCCCGCAGCTTCCCCGGCATCTGTCTGCGCCTCCGTGTCGATCCCCTCGTCCTCGGCCTCTTCCTCATCGATCGCCAGACCGGAGGCTTCTGCGTTGACCCTCTGCTCGATATGTGTGTCGCGCACCAGGTCATCCAGCTCAGAGCTCGCGACGGCTTGCTGATCGAGCGTCTCCTCTTCCATATCTTCGAGGTCGTGATCCTCCGCAGGCGTGTAGAGGCCCGTGAAGTCATACTCTTCCTCTTCACTGACTTCTTCTTCCTCCAGCAGGCCCATCGATGGAGCCGAGGTGAACTCCAGGTCTTCGAAGTCGTCCTCCTCTATCTCGTCCTCCGCGTCGGAAGCCGGGAAAGAGGCCTGGTCGTCGCCTTGCGGCGCAAGGTCTCCCTGGTAGGTCTCGGAACGGAAGTGGTGTTCTATCTCCTGAATCGCCGGAAAGGTGTCAGGTTCCTCCACCGGCTCGAATTCAGGGGAGGGCTGCGGAGCAGTCGGGACGCGGAACTCGCTGGGTGCGGAGGGATCGACGCGATAGGACGCGGAGGCCTCTTCCGGCTCAAACTCCACCGGCTCCTCTAGGGGGCTTTCAGCCGACGCCGAATCGATTTCGCCGGGGGCGTCCAAATCCGCTTCTGCGGACGGATACGACGAAGAAGCCAGCGCTTCTACAACCACGTCAGCCTGACCGCGAGTTGCGGCGGACTCGCTCTCCGGACTCTGGTTCCAATCCTGCTGATCCTGATCCAGTTCCTCAACCGGCTCCGGAACAGCCTCGGCAAGATGGGCGGGTTCCGGCGATATCTCGACGGGGGTCACAATCGAAGCGGACTCGTGCGGAGGGACAGGATTCGAAGTCTCCTCCGTCGCCTCCTTTCGATAGCGAGAGAGGGACTCTCCGGGAAGGAGGCCAACTCCATCCCACTCGATCGGAGTGTCGATCAGCGTCGAGGGCTTGGACGGAGTGTAGGTAATCGGCCTCAGCGCCTGTGGCGGCTCGCCAGCCCGAGGTGTCTCCGTCGCGGCAGCCTGGCCGCCATACTTTGAAAGCGATTCTCCCGGCAGGTAGGCAGGAATCTCGACCGGCGGGTGCGCCGCTTCCGCTGGATAGCTCGGCGCCGATTCGGCGGGTAACGGCTCCGCATCAGCTCGGGGGCTTGTTTGCGGGATCTGAGCCCCGAGATTCCCTCGATCCGGACGGAAGCCGCCTCTGTTGCGACGGCCGCGGCGGCCGCGCCAGCGGCGGGTCCCCTCTTCAAACTCTTCCGTGGCCGCCTGGGCGCTCCCTTCCGAGGGCGCCGTGTCGGGTCCACGCGCAGGCTGCGCCTCTTTCGCCTCGCGGGCGGGAGGCTGCTCCCGGCCCGCTTGACTCCGGACCGGGCGTTCCCGGGATTCTTGAGCTCCACCACCGGGGACGCGCTCGAACTCGGCTGAGTCCTCCTGCTCCTCCATGAAGTCAGTGACGTAGAGGAAGGCATCCCGCTCCAGCCCTACATCCACAAAAGCCGACTGCATCCCTGGTAAAACACGCGTGACGCGCCCTTTGTAGATCGAGCCGGCGAGCGTGTATTCGTTCTCGCGCTCGTAGTAAACCTCAGTAAGTTGTTCGTCTTCAACGATGGCAAGCCGCGTCTCGTGCGGCGTGCTGGAAATGCAAATTTCCTTGGACATGCCTATCTCTCCTGCCCGGCAGGGTGTTCCTGGCGGACGGCCGGCGCGGAGGATCTGAGCGAAAGCCATCCCGCTCGCAAACCACCGGAGAGGATCAGGTCAGACGGAGAGAAAGCCTGGAGCAGAGAGCCCGGTCTAAAAGCAACATGGTCAGGCGAGGTTCCTTCTGCGCGAGAAGCTGCATATCCCCGAACGCACATCGGGGCAGAGGCTCACTGAAAGGTTCGGCTGAAATATCTAGACAGGCTAAAATTTCCCGGCTATCCGGGCGCAAAGAGTTTGTGACCGCTTCAGCCTTATCCTCAGGCCGGGTCGTTACCCGTCTCGGCGCGCTCATTCCTAATCCTGTCCGGTCCGAATGCTCACCCGGCCGGCGTATATTCTAAAAATTCTTTGAACCGCTACACAACATTACAACTAGCCACGGGCGACAGCGCTTTTACCTTTACAGGGCCGCAACGCCTGCTGCCGATGGCCTCGCGGGCCCCACATCTCAGACTGGAACGCTCTCCCAATGGGCGAATCCAACCGGATCTGCCACCTCTCCTGCACTTTAGTTCACGAATCGGTTCATACGGACATTCATCACGATGCCCAGAGCCAAGAACGTAAACAGAACCGAGGAACCCCCGTAACTCATTAAAGGCAGAGGAATTCCCGTCACCGGCATCAGCCCGATCACCATCCCGACATTGACCGCGATCTGAAAGATGAGCACTGCGACCACGCCCATGATCAGGAACGTTCCGGGAAGGTCTGCGGCTGTTTGAGCGTTTTGAATCAAACGCATCAATATGAGGAAGTATATCAGCAGTACGAATACCGCGCCCACGAACCCATGCTCTTCGGCGAACGCGGCGAAGATAAAGTCTGTGTAGGGAATGGGCAGGAAGTCACCCTGGGTCTGCGTCCCTTTGGTAGCTCCGCGCCCCAGAATGCCGCCATCCCCGACCGCGATGAGGGACTGCTTCAACTGATACCCGCTCCCCTTCGGATCCGTATCCGGATTGAGAAAACTGGTCAGCCTCTGCTTCTGGTAGGGCTTGAGAACTTTGGCCCACACCGGAAGGATCAGAACGGAGGCGCCGACCAGCAGAATCAGCGCCTGTTTCCACCGCAGGCCCCCAAGAAACAGGCCGATCAGCAGGACGGGGATATACGTCAGCGAGGTGCCAAGATCCGGCTGTTTGAGAACCAGCAGCATGGGGACACCGACCATCAATCCCGCCTTGGCGATGTCGCCCCAGGTCAGGTCCTTGCCGGAAAGGTTGGAGAAGTAGCGCGCGATCGCAACGATCAGCACCAGCTTGACCCATTCCGACGGCTGGAAATGGATGCCACCCGGAAACCTGATCCACCGGCGTCCGCCCAGAACCTTCTGGCCGACCAGGAGAACCGCTACCAGCGATACCAGGCAAAATGCATAAACCCAATGCACGATGTCGATCAGCCGGTGGTAGTTGATCAGGGAGAGGACAAACATCGCAGACAGGCCCCCGATCAGCCAGAAGATCTGCTTGGTATGAAAGCCAACGAACTTGGTGTGCAGGGTTGCGCTGTAGATCTCAAAGATACTGACAACCGACAGCAGGAGGACGAGGCCCAGCAGGAGCCAGTCGAAATCGCGATATGAGATGGATCTTCGCATTTCAGCCTCTTGTCAGCGCGGCTGGACCGCAGCCGGCTCCGCCTTCGACTTTGATTGCCGGCTCAAGGATGCGGCGGGGAGCTTGAGAATAAAATGTCCTCCCTGCATCGCCGGAGCCTGGGAGACCGCCTCCGCAACCTGATCGTCTCCGGCCTTCTGCTCCGATTGGCCTGCACTCCCGTCGCTGACCGCAGGCTCCTGAACCGACCAGAGTGCGCCGACCTGCTCGGTCGAAGGCGCCTTGGCCTCTTGCAGGTTGTGGTCCAGGCGCCTCTGCTTGTCCACAAACGCCTCAATTACCTGAGCGGCGATGTGCGCCGATCCTGCTCCCCATCCGCCGTGCTGCCAGAGAACCACCACCACGATGTCGGGATTGCGGCGGGGAGCGATCCCGACAAACCAGGCATTCGGCCGCTGGGCGACATCCTTGGCGATGCTCGTCATACCAGCGCTGTGACTTACCACCTGTGCAGTCCCGGTCTTGCCGGCAAAATCGATATTGTCCAAATGCGAGGCGGACGCGGTACCACCGGCCGAGGGGTCCAGCGCTCCGGCCATGCCGTCGGTGATCGTCTCCCAGTTCGCAGCGTTGAGCGAGACAGTCTTGTCTCCGCTCCCGGGAAAAGACTCCTCGATGGAGTTGCGATATTCCTCGGGCAACTGCGCCGGATTCACCACGTGGGGCCGTTTGAGAACCCCGCCCGAAGCTACTCCGCCGACGGCGCGGGCGAGCTGGATCGGCGTGACGGCGACCGCTCCCTGCCCGATGCCAACCGAGACGGTCTCCCCGGCGAACCACTTCTCGTGGAATGTCCTCATCTTCCATTCTTCGGAGGGAACGGTTCCGCTGACCTCTCCCGGCAGATCAATGCCGGTCTTCTGGCCCAGGCCCAACTCATGCGCGTACTGAGCGATCTTCTCAATGCCAAGCTTCACCGCCAGCATGTAGTAGAAGGTGTCGCACGACTTCGGGAGAGCGCTGTTGATGTCGACCATTCCGTGGCGCTTGTCGCAGGCAAAGAAATGCCCGTAGAGGTTTGCCCCGCCGTTGCACTCCACCTTCATGTTCTGCGCAACGCCCTCCTGTAATCCGGCGACCGACATGATGATCTTAAAGGTCGATCCCGGCGCCAGTTGGGCCTGAATGGCTTTGTCCAACAGCGGGTGATCCGGGTCCGTCACCAGCCTGTTCCAGTCGTCCCGGCCGATCCGCACAGAGAACTTATTGGGATCGAAGGCCGGATGACTCACCAGGGCCAGGATCTCGCCTGTATGCGGGTCCATGGCAACGATGGCGCCGTTGCGATCGCCCATTGCTGCTTCCGCCGCCTTCTGAATGTCCAGGTCGATTGTCAGCTTGAGCGGCTGGCCGGGTACCGCAGGTTCTGTGCCGAGAACGCCGACCTCGCGGCCGTGGCTATCCACGATCAGGTCTTGAGATCCGTCCTGCCCGCGCAGCAGGGCATCGTAGGACTGCTCCACGCCGGATTGTCCGACCACGTCGCCCGGTTCATAGTAGGCGTAGCGCGCCTGGTTCAGCATGTCGTCGCTCACCTCGCCGACATATCCGATCAAGTGAGCGGCAAATCCGTTCCGCGGG
>DASYYO010000122.1:0-14031 GCA_035933805.1 Acidobacteriaceae bacterium
CTTGATTCGCGAGGAATTCTCGACGGCTGTGGCTTCGAACGCGGAAAAACCAAGCCTTGCGGCAGATTTGTGTCTCTACCTGCGACTTCCCTCTTGACGCCAGATCAAGTCGACCGCAAGATACCATGAGAAGATTCCATCTGACGGTTTACCAGTTGTCTGTCTCTCGATCACGGACTGGTGAATCTTCTTCTTGAACGCCCCACAGGGAGGTCTCCCTGTTCTCCATGCCCCGTCTGCGTGGACTGCATCGTCAACAATTTTACGGAGCGGGGAAACCGCTCTGCCATCTGCTCGTTAGGAGAATTGCGGCTCTATGAAACTGCGCGCTTCGCGGCTTGCTCCGCTCACGCTCGTGCTCTCGCTCTGGATTTCGTTGCCGGCCGCACCTCAGGAGACGCGGAAGATCACCACGCCCAAGGAAGCGTTCGGCTTCAACATCGGCGATGACTATCATCTGGCGAACTATGAGCAGCTTGTCTCATATTGGCAGACGCTGGCCAGGGAGTCGGACAGGATGAAGCTCGTCGACATTGGCCCTACGGCGGAGGGACGGCGTCAGTATATGGCGATCATCAGCTCGCCGGAGAACATCGCCAATCTGGAGGAATACAAGCAGATCTCATCCCGGTTAGCGCGCGCCGAAGGCCTGACGGACGACGAGGCAATGGCGCTCGCGCAAAAGGGAAGGTCCGTCGTCTGGATCGACGGCGGGCTGCACGCCAGTGAAACCGTAGGCGCGCAACAGCTCATCGAGACGGTCTATGAGCTGAACAGCCTGACCGACGCCGAGACCACGCGCTTTCTGCACGATGACATCGCCTTGTGCGTGCTGGCAAACCCCGATGGGCTGGACCTTGTAGCAAACTGGTACATGCGTGAGCCGACGCCGGACAAGCGCACCTTCGACGGATATACCGGAGGCCTTCCGCGGCTGTGGCAGAAGTACATCGGCCATGACAACAACCGCGACTTCTACATGAACAATATGCCGGAGACCACAAACATGAGCCGTGTGCTCTTTCGCGAGTGGTATCCGCAGGTGATGTACAACCATCACCAGACGGGTCCTTTGGGAGCGGTGATCTTTATGCCTCCGTTCCGCGATCCGGCCAACTACAACTACGATCCGCTCATCACGCTGAAGATCCAGGCTGTGGGAACAGCGATGCACGAACGCCTGGTAGAGGAAGGAAAGCCAGGCTCCGGAATGCGCAGCGCGGCCAACTACTCGACCTGGTACAACGGCGGATTGCGGACGGTGACCTATTTCCACAACATGACGGGAATCCTGACGGAGATCATCGGCAGTCCGACGCCCATGCAGCTTCCCTTGGTACCGGCGCGGCAACTGCCCACCGGCGATCTTCCCTTCCCGGTGCCTCCGCAGACCTGGCACTTTTCGCAGTCGATCGCCTATGAGCAGACAAACAATCGGGCGATCCTGGACTATGCATCGAGGGAGCGCGAGCATCTCCTCTACGACATGTATCGAATGGGCAAGAACTCCATTGATCGGGGCAGCCGGGATAACTGGACGATCACGCCGAAGCGGATAACGGCGCTCGAAGCCGCAGCCGCCGAGGTAAAGCCGAGCGGCAAGACGGCTCCCCTTGCCCCATCGTTTGATTCCGCAAAGACGGCTCCGGCGGAGCTCTACCAGACTGTCTTGCACGATCCTGCAAAGCGCGACCCGCGCGGCTTCATCTTGCCGGAGGATCAACCGGACTTCCCGACAGCGACCAAGTTTGTGAACGCTCTGCTCAAGAGCGGGGTCGAGATTGAGCAGGCGACGGCGGATTTTGAAGTGGCGGGTAAGCATTATCCTGCGGGGTCCTACGTGGTGATGACCGCGCAGGCCTTTCGTCCGCAGGTCATGGATCTGTTCGAGCCGCAGGATCATCCCAACGACTTCGCCTATCCCGGCGGACCGCCAGTGCGCCCCTACGATGCCACCGGCTGGACTTTGGCATATCAGATGGGAGTCAGATTTGATCGCGAACTCGAACCCTTCACCGGTCCGTTTGCCAGGATCACAACGGAGTTGGCCAAGCCTCTGCCGGGAAAGATTACGGGACCGGGCAAGCCCGCCGGTTATCTCGTCAGCCATGAGTACAACGACGCTTTTACCCTGACAAACCGGCTGCTGAAAGCCAACCAGCAAGTCTACTGGCTGGCCGGCGCCGTCAACGCCGACGGCAAGACACTGGCGGCCGGGGCGCTGTGGCTGCCCTACTCTGCGGAGACAAAGAGCCTGCTTGACCGGGCAACACAGGAGTTAGGCATCAACGCCTGCGCGGTGACGAAACGGCCGGCCGGGCAAGCGCTGCTCCTTCATCCGGCCCGCATCGCGCTGTACGACCAGTACGGCGGCCTGATTCCGTCAGGCTGGCTTCGTTGGCTCTTTGAGCAATTCGAGTTCCCTTATACCGTGGTCTATCCGCAAACGCTCGATGCCGGGGATTTGAATTCCAAGTTCGACGATATCGTCTTCAGCGATGGAGCGATCACCTCTCCGGGCCGCGACAGTCTGGCCGGAGCAAGATTGCTCTCCTTGCAGCCGAAACCGGAGACGATCCCGGCGGAGTACCGGGGATGGCTGGGCGCCATCACTCCCGAAAAGACGATTCCACAGTTACAAAGCTTCGTGGACAACGGAGGAACCATCCTCGCGATTGGGAGCTCCACACGCCTCTATGAGGATCTTCACCTTCCGCTGCGCAACGCCGTGACAGAAGTGGTAAAGGGCAAAGAACAAGCGGTCTCACCAGAGCGGTTCTACATCCCCGGGTCACTGATGCGGGCGCAAGTGAATACGGCAAGCCCGGTAGGCTATGGAATGCCCTCTTCCGTGGATGTCTTCTTCGATCGCAGTCCCGCGTTCCTCGCCAACCCCGATGCTGCGCTCAAGGGAGTCACCACGATTGCATGGTACGGTGGCGGCAAGCTCCTGGACAGCGGATGGGCCTGGGGCGAGACCTATCTGAACAACAGCATCGCCGTTGCCCAGGCCAATGTCGGCAAGGGCAAGGTTCTGTTGTATGGACCTGAGGTGACATTTCGCGGTCAGCCGCACTCCACCTTCAAGCTGCTCTTCAACGGGCTGCTCTACGGACCGGCAACGGATCAGAATCTAAAATAGCCTTCCCGCGCCGCTCAGTTGCGGCCGGTCTTTGCTGACCGGCCGCATCCATTATGCTGGATTACTGCCGCTGGGCTGCTTCTATGCTGGGTTATTGCCGCTGGGCTGCTTCCGAACGATCGGCGGGATGGTCATGTCGGGAGATAGCTTGGGTTTACGCAGATGCCACTGAGTGGCCTGTTCGTAAGCATGAGCCAGGGCCAGCACTCTGCCCTCGGAGAAACGCGGACCGGCAATCATCAGCCCGATGGGCAAACCGTTTTTTGAGAAGCCGCATGGGATTGAGACCGCGGGGATGCCGAAGATGTCGAACGGAGTGCAGTTGTTATCCACTTCCGGTTCGCGAGGTTTTGGATCTTCTTCGCGGCTGATCGACTCGTTGATCGTCGGCTGCAGCAGGCGCATCGTGGGAAGCACAACGAGATCGAAGCTATCGAAGGCGTCGTCGATGGTCTTACGCAGCCGGATTAGGTCCCAGCTCGATTCGACGTAATCAGCGACTTTTTCCGAGCAAGGCTCGGAGGTCTGATTGTCCAGTCTTGCCAGTCCCTGCTGAAGACTCCGGCGGATACTGATTGAATAGCCCATCGGATCTCGGCGGAGCAACTGCATGTGGTAGGCTTCCATCTCGGCGCCGAGGGACAGGCGGGAAAGACCATTGGTCGAGGGAAGATGAACATCTTTCGCTCCCGCTGTCAGAGAGGCGAGGAGCTTGACGGCCGTCTCGACCGCTTCGGCAATCTCAGGATCGAGCCGGTCGAAATAGGGCGCCCGCGGAACTCCGATCCGCAGCCTGGCGACTGGCTGCTTCATCGACGCGAGATAGTCTTCCCTGGCGTGCTCGACGCTGGCCACATCGAGCTTGTCATAGCCGGCCATCGTGTTGAGCAGGATCGCTGCATCCTCCACCGTCTTCGTCATCGGACCGCAGTGATCCAGCGAGTATGTGAGAGGCACGATGCCGCGAATGGATACGAGACCGTAGGTTGGCTTGAGGCCCACCATGCTGCAGTAGGCGGCAGGCATCCGCACGGAGCCGCCAGTATCGGTCCCCAGCGCAGCAATGCACATATCGGAGATGACGGCGACTGCGGAACCGCCCGAGGAGCCCGCCGGTGTTCTGTCCGGTGCCCACGGATTGCGGACGGGTCCGAAGTACGAGGCCGAAGAGGTGTGCCCCATGGCAAACTCATGCATGTTGGCTTTGCCGATCAGGACGGCTCCGGCGGCCAGGAGCCGTTCGACCACAAAGGCATCCTGCTGCGGCACGCGATCGTCAAAGACTTCGCTGCCTGCCGTGGTACGGGTTCCGGCGGTATCGATATTGTCTTTGAGCGCAAGTGGAATGCCGTGCAACGCTCCTCGAAATCGCCCGGCCTTCGCCTCCTTATCCAACGCAGCCGCCTGGGCAAGCGCCTCGGCCTGCATGACGGTGATAAAGGCGTTCAGCTTTGGGTTATAGACGGCAATCCTGTCGAGAAATGCCTGGGTAAGGGCGGTGGAAGTAAGCTTCCCTGCACGGATGCGCCGGGACGCCTCGGAGAGCGTGAGGGAAACAAGCTCGGCAGCCGGCTCGTCGGCAGCTATGCCATGCAAGCTCACCGGGCGCGCCAGAACGGCGGCAAGAGCCGAGCAGGAGCCAAGACGCAGGAATTCACGGCGATCAGGATTTCTCATGGATGTTGTAAGACAAACTTCCTTATCACAACCGGGTGTTCGGCCAATCACAGCAGTTCGCCATCTTTCGCATGGCTTCGTCTGGCCGCCTCACGCCATGGCGAAGAGAAACTCGATGTGAGAGCGTACCGCTCCATCCATCCCCTGGATCTTCGGATTCGTTGAGTCGATCAGGTAATATTCGTTCGGAGCATGCGCTCCATTGCCGTGACCGAGGCCGAACTGTCCCGCAGCCAGGCTGAGGGGCGGCTCGGTGAAGATATATCCGGGCCAGGAACCTGGAGAGCGCGGCCAAAGGATAGGCTCGATTCCGCTGGCGCGATAAACGGCGAGCTGCGCCTTGACGAGATCGGAGTCGGGGGAGGTGGTCGTCGGATTGTAGCCCCCGCTCATGTTGACTTCAATATCCGGGAAACCTTGCTTGATCAGATGCTGCTTGAGAAGCGCAAGCGTTCCTGCAGCCGTCATGTTGGGAACGATGCGCATGTCGATCTTTGCCACTGCGCGATAAGGCAAAATCGTCTTTCCACCTGGACCGGTATAACCCGCAACTAAGCCCTCAATGTTGATGGTCGGCTTGGACTCCAGAAGCTCCTGCGATTCGAGCCAGCCGGCATCATGGACCCAATGGCCGATCGACAATTGCTGCATCGTCTCCGCTTCACTGCGGCGTTTGATTGCGACCGCGATCATCTGTTTCTGCGCGGGAGTGAGCGGCAGCGCCTTGGCGCCGAATCCTTCCACTGCCGGCGTATGCCCGTCAGGGCCGACGAGCGTATTCAGTGCCTTCACCAGTCGCCACGTAGGACTATCGACCGCCGCCTCCAGGCTCGAGTGAATGTCGTGTTTCGGTCCGCGGCCCCAGTGCTCGCCGCTGGAGACCAGTTCCAGTTCGACGACGCCTTTCGACCCCAGAGTAACCTCGACGGTTCCGTCAAGCGCCTGGGCAGCGGACGGAATCACGATGCCATCACATTTCTTGAGCGCAGCCTGAATGTCAGCACGTTGAACGATCTGCGGGAAGTGCGGAGAGGCGATCTCTTCCTCGCCCTCGCAGATGAGAACCAGATTGACGGGAAGCGGACTCTTAGCGGCGCGAAAGGCGCGCAACGCTCCGAGAAACGCGCTCTCCGGTCCTTTGCTGTTCACCGCACCCCGGCCGACGACCGCACGGCCAAGCCCGGGCTTCTCTACGATAGCGGCGGCCAAAGGCGGCGAAGACCATTCCGCGGGGTTGAATTGCTTGACGTCATACATGAAATAGACAGCCAGCGTCTTCTTTGCGTTCGCATTCAGAGTGGCAAAGACGCCGGACTTGCCCGAGGTGGGTACGACTTCCGCATGCTGAAAGCCGGCCTCTCGGGCGAGATTCGCCATGTAGTTCGGCCCCTCCGGATACCCGCGGTTCTCTGCGGCAATCGACGGTAGCTTGATCCACTCCTGCAGCCGCTCAACACACTCGTTGTGCAGCTTGGGAACCTGAGCGAGGACTGCCTGCTTGTCTGGACCTTCCGCGGCAAATCCTGACCTGGTGAAGGCAAGCGCTGCTGCTCCCGCCGCTGCGCCGTGGATAAACTCGCGGCGATCCATCGTATGCCTGGAATCCGAATTCACAGCTCACTCCTCTCGGTTTTCGAAGCTATCGCCACATGGGGCGCCGTCCGCCGAGCGCTCTACTTGGGATCGGGCACATTGGGAACGATGTAACTCTTTTCCAGCGCCTCCTGATAGGCGGCAAACTCCTGTTTCAGTGCGGAGAACTCGCGGCCTACGGCAGCTCGATAGGCGGCGTTCTGGTCAAAGTCAAACAGGACGGCTGTCATCGTCTCCGCGTCTACGATCTCGCCGTGGTGCCCCACCTCCGCCAAGGCATCTTTCTCCATGCCATAAGTGTGGTTCGGGAATGTCGAGGTCTGTGCGCCAACCTCGAGGCCGGGAATGTTGCTCGAAACGCTCCCGGTCTCCTCGTAGCCTTGCGGCTTGCCTGGGGCATCCTGAAGGTTGGTGGCGCCGTAACGCCTGAGATATGCAAAGGAGAGCTCATCGAGCGTCGCCATGGAGATACCGTCGCGGTCCGCGCCGTCCTCCACGATTTTGAGCTTGGTCCCCGTCGATAGAGCAGCCCCGCGCGCAGCATTGTCCACCATCTCGCGGAGTTGCCCAAGGTAGACGGAGTCCGGATAGCGGATGTAGAAGTTGGCCACCGTCCGGTCGGGAACGACGTTTGGGGCGCTTCCCCCTTCGGAGATGATGCCCTGAATGCGCGCCTCGGGGCGAATGCTGCTTCGCATGCTGTCGATATTGCTGAACAGATGGATCACCGCTTCAAGAGCATTTCTTCCATTCCAGGAAGTCAACTGGTGTGCAGGCGCGCCACTGTAGATGTAAGTAACGCCATCGATATTCATGCAGCAGGTCCCGAAACCTGGAGCGGGACGCGAGGTTGGCGAGGTGGAATGGCTGCGGACGATGATATCGGCTCCATCGAAGACCCCAGCTTTGTACATGATTGTCTTCACCGCCGGCATCATCTCCTCCGCTGGTGTTCCATAGACGATGACGCTGCCGGGCGCGTGCGACGATTGCAGATACTCCGCCATGGCCACCGCGGCTGCGAGTCCGACAGGGCCTTGCGTGCTGTGCTGGTCTCCGTGAAAAGGGCCCATTGTTCCGCGAAGCGCATCGTACTCCACGATCACTCCCAGATTCGGACCGCTTCTGCTTCCCTGGAAACGTGCGACGAATGCCGTTGGAAAGCCGGCGACTCCCTTGGTGACGTTGAAGCCGTGCTTCTGCAGATAGGCTGTGAGGATCTCGACCGATCGCGTCTCTTTGAAGCCGATCTCAGGATTCTTAGTGATATCGTCGCCCATCGCGAGCAGTTCGCTCTCCAAAAGCTGCCTGGCGCGAGCGACAACCCGGTCGCGTCCGGAATTGTCTGCGGCAGCCTGGGCGACCCATTTCGAAATCTCGAGAGATTTTTCCATTTGATCGCGCTGCTGGAGGATGGAGTGTGCGGCGATCTGTTCCGACGGCGTCTCCTGCGCCCATAGAGAACAAGCCGCAGATAAGAAGGCGATAACCAGAAGTCGGTGATTCATTGTCCTCCGCGCTCGCGCGCAAGCTCCGGATACACGCCAGGCCACAACCAGGCGTTATTCCAATGGGCATATGCCTTCCCTGCGGAGGCCTATGCGCAGAATCTCTGATGGTGGAGAACCAACTCAGCGACAAGGTGAGCTGAACAGACCAGACCGCAACGTTGCGATGCGTCGAAGCTCCTCAGAAACAAACGCAAAAGAGGAACTTGGCTCCAAATATGAAGCTTTTTCAAATATGTGTCAACGGAAAAATATCAGGTGCGAGATATTAGAAGCTATGGAACCCGCGGGCGCGTGGAAGCAGCGCCGCTGGCCTGAGAACCTCTTCGGCCGCGGAGGGATGCGCCGCGCAGAGCTTTTCCGGCGGCAGCCAAGTTCTCTCTTGACGCTGCATCCAGGCACGCCTGAAGATAGCAAACAAAGTCTGGTAGAGATAAGTGCGCCTCGATCTCTTTCTCCTGGCCGACACATCTCCCGCTCAGCAAGCTCGATCTTTACCCATGCCCTGTCTGCATGGTGTGCATGACGACACACATCTTGGCGACGACAGGCGTCAACCTGTGCCGGCTCTCGCGGAAAACTGCGGCAAAGGCGTGCACTCACCACGGCCCGAGCCTATCGATCAATGGCATTTCGCTTTACCCGAGTCAATCATAGAAAGGCCTTGGATGCATCTTTTTTCACGCAATCTTCCGGCAAAAGCCGTTCTGGTCCTCCTGCCGCTTGCGGCGGCTCTGGCGCCTGCTCCCAATGCATTGGCCGCTTCGGCTCCAGTTACCGTTCTTCATTGCCCTCGACTCTTCGATAGCGTGGCGGGTAAGATGCTGGGTCAGACATCCGTCACGATATCGGGAGATAAGCTCGAAAAAGTTGAGTCAGGATTTCAAAGCCCTTCTGGGGCGACTGTGATCGATCTGCCGGAGGCCACCTGCCTCCCTGGATTGATCGACGATCACGTCCACCTGGATAACGAACACGACTCCGCGTCTTATTCTGAAGCGCTGCACCTGAATCCGGCGGACTACGTCTTGCGATCGACCCTCTACGCCAAGCGCACTCTGATGGCAGGCTTCACCACCGTACGCAACGTCGGGGATCACGACTACGATACGGTTGCTCTGAAGAACCAGATCGCGGCCGGTTATGCCGAAGGGCCACGGATTTTTACCGCGGGTCCGGCGATCAGCACGACCGGCGGACATGCCGACCAGACCAATGGCCTCAGCGCCGCCCTGCAGGGCGACCCGGGACCCTCCAGTTCCGTCATCAATGGACCGGAGGATGCGCGAAAGGCGGTACGTCTGCATTACAAGGAGGGCGCGGATCTCATCAAGGCAATGACCTCCGGCGGAGTGATGGACCTAGGGACGAATGGCGCCAACCCGCAGATGACCGAGGAGGAGATCAAGGCCATCGTGGAGACGGCCCACGACTATGGCATGCGGGTGGCCGTCCATGCACACGGGGCGGAAGCCATTCGCCGCTCTGTGCTGGCCGGCGTCGATTCAGTGGAGCATGGCACGCTCATGGACGATGATGATATCCGGCTGATGAAGGAGCACGGTACCTTTTACTGTCCCACAATTTACACTGCGGTCTACGTGACGGAGATGGCTAAAAAGGGAAGTTATCCGCCGGCTGTTACGGCGAAGGCGCTCCTCGTCGGCCCCAGAATCACGTCCACCGTAAGCAAGGCCTATAAAGGAGGCGTGAAGTTCGCCTACGGAACCGATGCCGGAGTCTATCCTCACGGCCAGAACTGGGAGGACTTCCTCTACCTGGTGAAGGCCGGACTCCCTCCTGCGTACACGCTCCAGATGGCTACGATCAATGCCGCGGAGCTGTTGGGTCGTCAGGACGAACTTGGCAGTATTAGCCCGGGAAAAGACGCCGATATGGTCGCCGTGCCGGGCGATCCTTTAGAAGATATCAGCGTCATGAGCAAGGTAAGCTTCGTGATGAAGAGCGGCGTAATTTACAAACGCGACAGCAAAGAGGTTGTTCACTGAGCGGCCGCCGCGTATCCCAGCTCTGGTTGAATCCTACCCCAGCGTTCCTTTCCAGGAGAGTCCTCACCATGCGATCTTTCTTCCCTGCCCTGCAAGGCATCTGGCAGCCCGGAGTGGCGGCGGCGCTTCTCTCCTTCGCTGCCGTGACGGCCGACGGCGCGCCAATGCCGCAGCGCCCGGCAAACGCCGTAACCGTACTCCATTGTCCAAACCTTCTCGACAGTGTCGCTGGAGCCATGCTGGAACAAACGACGGTGGTGATCACGGGAAGCAAGATCACTGCAGTCGAATCGGGGTTCCAAAGCCGCTCCGGTGCCGAGACCATTGAACTGCCCGGCGCGACCTGCCTTCCAGGCCTGATCGATGATCACGTTCACCTGGACATGGTGGTAGACAAGGCGTCGTATGCAGAGCGCGGACATTTGAACCCGGCCGACTACTATGTCCGCTCAACCCTGTATGCTAAACGGACCCTGATGGCAGGCTTTACCACGGTTCGCAATCTCGGGGACGTCGACTATGACACAGTTGCGCTGCGCAATCAGATCGCCGCAGGCTACGTTATCGGGCCGAGAATCTTCACCGCGGGACCCGCGATCAGCACGACCGGCGGCCACGCCGACATGACAAATGGGTTGAGCATGCAGTTGCAGGGAGACCCGGGTCCGCTTCAATCGGTCATGGATAGCCCGGATCAGGCGCGGAAGGTCGTTCGTTTGCATTACAAAGAGGGCGCAGATCTCATCAAAGCGATGACCTCGGGCGGAGTCATGGATCTGGGGACGAATGGCGCAGGGCCGCAGATGTCTCAAGAGGAAATCAAAGCCCTCGTCGATACGGCGCACGACTACGGGATGACGGTTGCCGTCCATGCACATGGCGCAGAGGCGATCCGCCGTTCTGTTCTCGCCGGGGTCGATTCCGTGGAACACGGAACCTTCATGGACGACGCCGATATCCAACTCATGAAGGAGCGTCACACCTTCTACTGCCCAACCGTCTACACAGCTGTCTTTGTAACCGAGGCGGCCAAGCAGGGCGCCTATCCTCCTGCCGTCACCGCGAAGGCTCTGCTGGTCGGTCCGCAAATCATGGCCACCGTTAGAAAGGCGTACAAAGGCGGCGTGCTCTTCGCTTACGGAACCGATGCCGGCGTCTACCCTCACGGGGAGAACTGGAGGGATTTTTCATACCTGGTCAAAGACGGCATTCCCCCGATGTACGCTTTGCAGATGGCGACTATCAATGCCGCGCGCCTTCTCAAACATGAGAACGAGCTCGGCAGCATTACGGCCGGTAAGGACGCCGATGTGGTTGCATTCCCGGGAAACCCCTTGAGCGATATCGGTGTGATGTCGAAAGTTGGCTTTGTAATGAAAGATGGAGTGGTTTACAAGCAGGACGGAAAGGAAGTAGCTCCCGCGCTCTGATGCAACAGGGGCGCGTGGCGTCGCGCGGATCTTGCACGAAGAACCGAGCCGATGGGGCCTTCCCCGCATTATGGAAAGCCACGCGCCCATGCAATGCTGCTCCGGCGCGCTGCCTTTCACTCATCCTTTAGAACTCCACACGCCATCCCAATTGCGCGGCGAACGGTATTCCTACGGTAGTGCCCGGTCCGAAGAAATCTCCGAAGGCGCCTCCTGGAACGCGGAGACCATTGAGGCCGGAGACCGGCGTGGTCCGGGTGCAGCCCGCATTGAGACAGATGTCAGTGACATTTCCCGAGAGGATCTGATCGCCAGGCACGGGAAGATTCGCAATATTCGTTACGTAATTTCCTCCGGGATTGTTGCGGTTGAAGAGATTAAAAAACTCCGCAAAAGGGATGACCTTCCATCTATCGCGGATGGACACCGGACGGCTGATGCGAAGGTCGGTCTGCAGATAAGGGGTGCCGCGAAATTGGTCGAGAGACGTTGGGATCCCGTTGATTGTGATCCTCCGGCTGTTATCCGCGGTCGAGATAGTGAAGGGCCGGGCGCTTTCCTCCTGCGTCAGAAAGGTGACCTCGGTTCCTCCCGGCGGCTTCAACTCGCCCGCGAGCACGAGGCGGTGGCGAACGTCTTCCCCGGAAGGCCCATAGTCGCCGGGAGAGAACGGGTGAAGCGGGTCGCAGACTCCGTTGACATAGTCGAACAACTCTCCGAGGACGCAACCCCATGTCTGTGCTTTGGACAAGGTATAGTTCGCAACCATGCTGAGCCGAGCGGAGACGTTGCCCTGCAGATGAACCATGGCTGCGTTATAGCTTGAACGATTGTCGGAGTGAAAGACGTGAACGTCGGGGACATCAAGCGCCTGCTCGGGACTATCCAGCGGAAGCAGCGGCGTGAACAAGTTAGCTCCTCCGCTGTAGCTATAGGCGCGATATCCGTGATTCCCCTGTTCGTGAACATAGTCCGCACTGAGAGCCCAGTTGGCGCCGAAGGAGCGCACGACTCCAGCGGAGAAGTGAATCGCATAGGGAGTTCGATAGTTTGGAGCGATCAGGTTAGCGGCGCCTCCGGCCGCGCTCCCCTGTACACAGCCGCGATTCTCCGCTCCGCTCAGGTTGCGGATGGGATCGACACAGGGTCCGGGCGCCTGGTTGACAGCCTGAAAGGCCGTCGCCCAACCGGTCTGTGCCAGGTCGTTGAAATAGAGCCCGAAGCCGGCGCGCAAAACGGTATTACCCGCGCGACCCGGGGAATACACAACTCCCAGCCGCGGCGCGATCTGTCTGCGATCATCCGTGGGCGGGCGTCCGACGAGCGGGATATGCAGCACCTGGAGCGTAATGTAGCCGGGATTGGCGGCCTGGGTCCTCCCAGATGCAGTGAACAGTCCGAAGGTCGTTGAGTAGCGGAGCCCGTAGTTCAGGGTCAGATTCGGCGTGAGGCGCCAGGAGTCTTGCGCATAGAGCGCCAGGCGCTGCACATTCTGCGCGAAGCTGCCTCCAGGCTGAGAGGTCGATGCGCCGGCCATCATGTCGGTGATGAGTTGTTGAGGATTGCCCAGATAATAGGTAGGGTTTTGCGGAAAAGAATAGAGCGTATCCGTAGTGTCCGGGAAGGCTCCGCCGAGCACCGGCTCATGAATCAGATTCACTCCGATTCCTAGCGCGTGCTGCGGGCGCTCGCTGCTGAGGTCGTAGCGGAACTGATACTTCTCCTGATTTCGCTCTGAAGGAAAATACGTGATCGGTGTGGCGAACTGGTTGTCCCCAAAAGTCTCGAAGCCCGAGATCGTCAGAGCTGTGGAACTGAAGGGAAAGGCCAGAGCGAAGCCAAGATGGGAATTCCGCGTCTGCGTAAGGTGCAGGCCGCCCGCGCTGAAAACGAGGCTGCCCAACAAAGCAGGAGTGAAGACGAATCGATTGCTCGCCGTCAGATTCAGGTAGTTGTTATGAGTCAGCAGGCCGGTGGAGGGCAAGGTCCCCTGCTCCACCAGATCGTTATGCGTGGTGTAGCTATCGACGGAACTGCGCAAGTACCAGGAAGAGGCGGGAGATTGTTCCCAATCCAGGCGGAGAGAACCAAGCTGGTCGCGGAAAGGAACTGGAACATTGGAGGGCACGGCGATGGAACTTATCCCAGGGATCAACCCCTGGGAAGCCAGCGAAGCCAGTGCATCGAACTCTGTGAGGTTTGCCGGGCTATAGGCAATACTGGCGTTTTCACGCACGTGCTCAAAAGTGGAGAAGAACCAGATCTTTTTCTTGGTGACCGGTCCTCCCAGGGTGGCGACGTAATTCTGCCGGGAAAATGGCTGTTTGGGGTTAGGGGCCGGGTTGTCGATCGGATAGCGTGCATTCAGCGCAGCCGCTCGTTCATAGCCGGCGGCGCTTCCATGCCAGACATCGCTGCCAGACCTGGTCGTAATCGCGACGGAGCCCGCGGTGGTTCCTCCCGTATCGGAATCTTCCTGCGATGTGCGCACGGAGAACTCCTGGATCGCCTCCGGAGAGATATTTTGCAGGAAGCCGCCGATATAGTCGTCGGAATCGTCTCCCCCGTCAACAGACAGTTCATTGTTCAAGCCGGAGCTTCCTCCAGTGGAGACCGCCGTAATGCGGGCCTTGGTTGGATCGGACGGCTCAACGGGCTCGGTTCCGGGCGCC
>DASYYO010000131.1:0-11963 GCA_035933805.1 Acidobacteriaceae bacterium
ACATCGTGCCGCACAGTACCCGTCCGGCGGGGTCGGCAATCACGTCGTTAAACCGGTTCTCCCGCTCTTCCTCAATCTCTTCAAGGATGGTTGTGAATTTGCCCTTATGCCATCTCTTGACGGCGCCCCGCGCCATAAAGAGAATGAGCGCGCCGTCCTCTTGAATGGTGAATCCGCCCACCGCCTCGCCTTCCATGCATAGCCAATGCGAACCCGTGGCCGGCTCGTATGCGAAGACCCGGCCATAGGGGATGTCGCACCAATACAGCCGGCCATCCACTGGATTCCAAAGCGGATTCTCTCCCGTGTGACAGTCGTAATCGGCGATAAGTTGAGGGGTGAACTGCCCGAGATTGCTCGCTGCCTGCTGATCGATCGCCATAAGAGGCTCTGCTCCTTATCGTCAGCAAGAATATGACATTTTGGCAGCGGCTGTCTCCACGCCGAGGGCCGGCCTGCGGCATGAAGACACCTCCCTATCTGGGCGAGGCCGAGGTTCCCTCCGATGGAGTCTGGGCAGTCCCGCTGGCCGGGGGTTGCTGGCCGCCCGGTGGGGTGTTGTTGGTTACATCCTGACCTTGAAAGATCAGCTTGACCGTGGACCGGAACTGCTTGTAATCCGTGTACCGGCAGATCTCGCGAATGCGCACGTCCTGGCCCATGTACCCGTTTCCGCCGGAGAAATGCAGCACTGCATCGGCCTTCGTATAGACCGGGAACCAGTATTTTCCGTCCACCTGCTCGCGATAGGTGGTAAACGGCGGCGACAAGTCCTCATGGCCCTTGCGCGTATCATCCGGAACGTTCTTACCACTGGTAATAACAATCTGCAGGTCCTTCTGGTCTACCCAGATCCGCCCTTGAAAGTAGCGATGATTCTTCTCGATCGCCTTGGGCGCGACATCGAAGATATAGGTGTCCACCTCGTCGACCTTCTGTCGCCCGACATACTTCAGGTTGTACTGTCCAATGTCCTCCGAGGTGAGAACGAACGGAAGCCGATGCTCAATGTCCGACATGTCCGACGGGCTCATCGAGATTCGCTCCAGGGTATTCGCCGGTGCGAAGGTTACTCTCTCGACCTTGCGCCCTGTCGAGTCAAACGAGATCGAGACGACCTGCCGGTATTCGCCATCGACCTTCCCATCCTCATCGATCGTCTGAATGGTGACATCGCGCTGGTATGTATAGTTATTCAGCGCGGCGCGGAATTCGCTCTCCTTGGCGGCGAACTCCTGGATGATCTTCTCCGGTGGAATGCTGGGCGCGCTCGTATCCACGGGGCCATAACCCTGATCAGGCTGGGCTGCTGTAGATGCGCTCTGGGCCCGCAGCGGCACAACCGACAGAGCGGCTAACGCGAGCAGCAGCAAACCGATGTGCGCTGGCTTTCGTTTCCCTCGATTCACGGCGAAAACTCCATTCCTCAAAAACCTGGTCGCAATCCACCCTTATTATGCTCTTTCACGAGCCAGCAGAGGCTCGACTAAAGATAGACTGTTCGCGAAGTGAAAGGGATGCAGCCGCGCCGCGCGGAATGAGCTAACCGCCTCGCCGGTCCAGCTTTTCAAAGCTCAAATTGAGGATTGGATACCGCCTCCATCCTTTGAAATCAAAGTGCCACCATTCATAGCGATGGACGGTAAACCCCTCGTCCTCCATCACATGACGCAGCAGGTCGCGATGCCAGCGCTCCAGCGAAGTGCCCCCGGGATAATCAGGGTACGATCGCTCCGACATCTCATCGTAGCCGCCCGTCATCTGGACAGGCTGGCCGGTCTTGAGGTCATAGAGGGTAAGATCGACGGCACAGCCTCGATTGTGACGCGATCCCATGCTCGGCTTGGCAACAAAGATCCTCTTGTCCTTCGGCGTGCCGTCCCAGAACATCCTGCTGACATACCACGGCCGATAAGCATCGTAGACGAGCAGCCCATAACCCATCGCCTGCAGCCTCCCGGACGCGGCGGCCAATGCCTCAGCCGCAGGTCTCTGCAGAAACGCTCTCCCTTCCGAGTACAGCGGAGCCCCCATGAAGTTGCGGCTTCCGGCATACCGGATGTCCAGCTTGATCTCAGGATCGAGGGCCGTCACATCCACCAGGTCCGGCTTGAGGAATCTCCCCGGCTCGGACGGAGGCCGCGCAGCCAGCGCTTCGCGGCGCAGTTCATCGATCGACCGGAGCGGCGTGATCTGGAAGATCTCTCCCGGGCTGGTGCCCGGGCTGCGCGAGAGGAGCACGCCGCCGGAACAAACGCCGGTGACCACCCCTTGCGGATTGCGGAGGAAGGTCAGCTTGCTCTGTCTCGAACTGCCGTGTCCCGAGATCTGAAAGGTGTCGGCGCCAATCGGATGCAGCGCGGCGGCCCGGGCGCCGGCGCGCAGAACCTCCAGTTCGCCCCCTCGTTCGAAGACGTTTAGCCTCTGGCGAGACGCACCATAGTCTCCAATCAGGCCAGCCCACTCGGGCCGAATCGCCGCTGGAGCATCGAGGGGAGAAAACCCGCGCGTCCTTGTCTTGCTTTCAGGCTGGCCGCTGGGTGAACCAGCCACTCGCGCGGAATGGGGAGCCGTGCTCCCCGCTCCTGCACCCAGCGGCAGGAACAAAAAGCAAACCGAGGCCGTGATCAAAAACGACGGCATCTTCATAGCAACATGGCGGCCAGCATTGCTGTACGCGGCGCAATATGGCTGCGCAGGCAATGCTCGTCGAGAGCATGCGCGCCAGAGCCTACCGCCCCCATTCCATCGAGCGTGGGAATCCCGAGCGCCGAGGTAAAGTTACCGTCCGAACCGCCCCCGGTGGAAGCCTCCTCCAGCGCAATCCCCATCTCCTCGCCAATGCCCCGCGCACGGCGAAAGAGCGCCACTGTCCCGGCGGTTCGTTCCATGGGAGGCCGGTTCAACCCTCCGCTCAGGTGCAGCCTACACTCTCGATCGTGAGGGCGCAGGCCCCGTAAGGCGCGCTCCACGCGGGCTTCATCCCTCGCCATCTCAATCCGTACGTCCACCTCCACCCAGGCTTCCGCGGCGACCACATTCGCCCGGGTTCCCCCTCCCATCACCCCGGGATTCACGGTAATCCCTCGCTGCAAATCCGTGATGTCCGCAATCTTCTGCACCTGGCGGGCAAGCTCGATCACGGCGCTATGGCCCCGCAGAAAATCGACGCCGCTGTGCGCGGCAACGCCGCGCACAGCGAGCCGGTACTGCCCCACTCCTTTACGCGCCGTCTTGTATGCCCCCGCTTCTCCCTGCGCGGGTTCCAACACATACACGGCGGAGGATCGCCGGGCGATGGTCTCAGTGAGCCTTCTCGATGCGGGACTGCCCACCTCTTCATCTCCGTGCAGCAGCATGGTCACGGGGCGGCTCAGCCCTTCGCTCTCTCTGAGCATGGCAATGGCCGTAAGCATCATCACCACGCCAGCCTTCATATCCAGAACTCCCGGGCCGGAGATACGGTCCCCGGTCATACGCCATGGCATGGATCGCAGCGTGCCCTTCTCCCAGACAGTATCCAGGTGCCCAAGCAGGAGGACGGGGCCGTCCGCATGCCGCCGAGGCCCGAAGCGCGCCTCCAACGAATCTCCAAAGTGCCTCTGCCGGTGCATCTTCACCTGGCCGCCCAGGGCCTTCGCCCAATGCGCCACCTGGCCTGCGGCACGGTCTACCGACGGCTTATCATGGCTGGGCGACTCGATGCGGACCAGGGCGGCAAGCTGCTCGATCATGCGCTCCTCGAGCCGCCGGGCGCGAGCCAGCATCCCCTGGGGAGAAATTAAAGCCCCGCGGGCGCGGCCCGAAGATTTTGTCGATCGAGTCACCGCCGCCTCACCTGCTCCCACTCGCTGAGCCCCGCTCTGCTGTCTCCCCCAGCGCGGCCCGCAGTTGGCCGCCAGCAAGCTCCAGCCGCCGGGTAGACTCAGCTCGCGTCAGCCCCAGCTTCTGCATCACAATCGCTACCGGAACGGAGCCTGCCTCGGCCAGCAGCGCAGCCGCCTGGAGCGCGTCCACGCCTGTAGCCGACGCAACGATCCTGGCTGCGCGGTCCTTCAGCTTTTCGTTGGAGGGCTGCAGATTCACCATCAGATTGCCATAGACCAGTCCCAGGCGGATCATCGCTCCCGTGCTCAGCATGTTCAACACCAGCTTGGTTGCTGTTCCGGCGCGCATGCGGGTGGAACCGGTGATGACCTCGGGGCCGACCGCCGGAGTGATCGCAATCTCTACTTTGCGCGCCAGCTCGGAATGAGGAACACAACTGATTCCAATGGTTAGCGCGCCTAAAGAACGGGCGTAGTCGACGCCGCCCAGCACGTAAGGCGTGCGGCCGCTCGCGGCAATGCCAACCACCGCGTCTTTCCCGCTAAACTCCCGCTCCTTCAGATCCTGCGCTCCCTGCCCGGGATCGTCCTCAGCCCGCTCCACCGACGAGCGCAGCGCCCGGTCTCCGCCCGCAATCACGCCGATCACCTTGCCCGCATCGACGTTGAACGTGGGCGGGCACTCTGAAGCATCCAGGACGCCCAGCCGGCCCGACGTCCCGGCGCCTTGATAAAACAATCGGCCGCCCTGCTGGAAGCAACGCGTGATGCCATCCACCCCTGCAGCGATCTGCTTGAGCTCGGCGAGGACAGCCTCAGCCCCCGATCGCTCGGCGGCGTTGAGTGCCTCCAGCATTTCCAGGGTCGACATCTGATCGATATGCTCGGTTGCAGGATTTCGAGCCTCCGTCAGCAGCTCTTCCAATCGATCCATGACCCACAATATCAGGGCATGCTCTCATCGAAGGCAGGAAAGACTCTTCTGCCTGATTCCACCCCGGTAACGACGTCCGCCTCAATTTCTGGCACACTGTCTGGTTGCCGGGACAGCTTCCTGGACGCGGCTCTAAATGCAGCCGCCGCCGGGGTCCGCCCCACTCACGGTCCCGGCTGGAACCGGGAGGAGGACATATGCCGGAACTGCGCTATCAATCGGGCTTCGGAAACGAATTTGCCACCGAAGCTGTTTTTGGGGCTCTCCCCCGCGGCCAGAACTCCCCGCAGCACGCGCCCCTTGGCCTATATACCGAGCAATTCAGCGGCACAGCCTTTACCGCTCCCCGGCATCTGAATCGCCGCGCCTGGCTGTATCGCATCCGCCCCTCGGTCACTCATCGGCCTTTCGTACCCGCGCCTCTGATCCACCTGCGCAGCGGACCCTTCCAGGAAGCGCCTGCCACCCCCAACCAGCTTCGCTGGGACCCGCTCCCCATCCCGGAAGATCCCTGCGACTTCCTCGACGGCATCATGACCATGGGCGGCAACGGCGACCCGGCCTTGCAGACAGGCTGCGCCCTTCATATCTATGTTGCCAACAAGAACATGGAGGACCGCTTCTTCTCCAACGCGGACGGCGAGATGTTGATCGTGCCCCAGCACGGCAGGCTCCGGTTCCTGACCGAGCTGGGCATCCTGGAGGTGTCTCCCGGCGAGATCTGCGTGATTCCCCGCGGCCTCAAATTCCGTGTGGAACTATTGGAAAAATCAGCCCGCGGCTACCTCTGCGAAAACTACGGCTCCTATTTTCGCTTGCCGGATCTCGGGCCAATTGGCGCCAACGGCCTTGCCAATCCGCGCGACTTTCTTGCCCCGGCTGCGGCTTTCGAAGATGTTGACGGAGCCTTCCAGTTGCTGACCAAGTTCCAGGGATGCGTCTGGTCGGCGGAGATCGATCATTCCCCTCTCGACGTGGTCGCCTGGCACGGAAACCATGTTCCCTACAAATATGATCTCGCCGCCTTCAACTGCATCAACACCGTGAGCTTTGACCATCCGGACCCATCCATCTACACCGTTCTCACCTCTCCCGGCACGGCTGCGGGCGCGTCCAACGTCGATTTCGTGATCTTTCCGCCGCGTTGGCTGGTGGCCGAGCACACCTTTCGTCCTCCCTGGTTTCATCGCAATGCCATGAATGAGTTCATGGGCCTCATCTTCGGTCAGTACGATGCCAAAGCCGAAGGGTTCGTTCCCGGCGGAGCCAGCCTGCATAGCTGCATGCAGGCGCATGGGCCGGATGCGGAGACCTTCGAGCGCGCCAGCCGCGCAGAGCTCAAGCCGCAGTTTCTGGCCGATACTCTGGCCTTCATGTTCGAGACCCAACTGGTCATTCGGCCGACCCGATTTGCCTTGGAGACCGATTGCCTCCAGCGGAACTATTTCCAAGTATGGCAGCCGCTCAAAAAGCATTTCCAGGGCACTCGGTGAGACCCTTTCGCTCCGTGGATTCCTGTCGAACGAACGATGGATCGTGGTCTTCGCAGGGGCGCGAGCGCCTGCATCAAGAGCCTGCATGACGATGACCGCGAACCAGCCGCCGCGTAGCGGCCTGAATCCGACGCATGACCCCCGGCGGAAAAGCTGGGTCGCTTCCGCGAATCTTTTGGGAGCTCCCTTTCCCATCCAGAATCTGCCCTTTGGACTCTTCCTTCCTCCCCAGGCCTCTCCCCAGGACCGGCAGGTGCCGGCGGCGATCGGGGTGGCCATCGGGGACCAGATCCTCGATCTGCGCTCCTGCCAGCTTGAAGGTCTCTTCTCCTCACTTCCAGGCGAGATAGGGCAGGCTTGTGCCGCCCGTACGCTGAACCCGCTCATGTCGCTTGGACCGGCATGCTGGTCGCCGCTTCGCTCCCGGTTGAGCGATCTGTTGCGCTCCGATCATCCCCAGGCCGCATCGCACGAGCAGCAACTGCAACCGCTCCTGCTGCACGCAGCGGATGTGCGCATGCTCAAACCAGCCATCATCGGCGGCTACACCGATTTCTATGCTTCGCTCTTCCACGCAATCAATGTAGGCAGGCTCTTCCGCCCGGAAAACCCTCTGCTGCCGAACTACAAGCATGTTCCCATCGGCTATCACGGCCGCACCTCCTCCCTGGTTGTCAGCGGCACTCCCATCAGGCGTCCGCACGGCCAGATTGTTTCAGCGCCGGGAGCCGCTCCCCAATTCGAGCCCAGCCGTTGGCTGGACTATGAGCTGGAAATCGGCTTCTTTGCCGGCCCGGGCAATCTCCAGGGCCAAAGGATTGCGATTGACCAGGCCGAATCGCACATCTTTGGAGTCTGCCTGCTGAACGACTGGTCCGCACGCGACATCCAGGCGTGGGAATACCAGCCCCTTGGCCCCTTCCTATCCAAAAACTTCGCCACCTCGCTTTCACCATGGATCGTAACGATGGAAGCGCTTGCGCCGTTTCGCGCTCCGGCGTTTGCGCGGCCGGTCGGCGACCCGGCTCCGCTCCCCTATCTGCACTCCGAATCTGACCAACAGCAAGGTGCGATCGAACTCACGCTGGAGGTATATCTCCGCTCCACGCAGATGCGAGAGTCGGGCTCTCCGCCTGCGCGGATGAGCCGCGGCAGCTCTCGGCATCTCTACTGGACTCCAGCGCAACTGCTCACGCATCATGCGAGCAATGGCTGCAATCTCGAGCCGGGAGACCTGCTGGCGAGTGGCGCGATCTCCGGGCCGCAGGAAGACTCCCTGGGGTGCCTTCTTGAACTTACCCGGCGCGGAGCAAATCCGTTTCCCTTGCCTTCCGGCGAGTTGCGCACCTCACTCGAAGACGGAGACGAGGTGACTCTGCGCGGCTACAGCGAGCGGGAAGGCTTCGTCAGCATCGGCTTGGGAGAATGCACCGGAGTTGTCGTTCCGGCGTAGGAACTTCGCCTACGCCGCAGAGAGAACGCTGGTGCTTGATCGCTTTGAGCCGAACTTCGGTCGCAGATCTGAATTGGCTGGGAGCCTTGCTGGAGCCAATCGAGGAGCTGCGCTTGAGAACTTAGTTCTCCATGCAGCATATGAAGGAGGACGTCATGAAGCCGAAGAGCTTGGAAGGGTTCGGGGAAGCGAGTGGCTTGCGTTTCCGAGGGGAAATGAATCATCAGCACCGGTCGCGCATCGAACTTGCCTTGCGAAGCCTCTTCCTCCTCTTTCGTCCAACCCGGAGCCGCCTGCCACATCGGAACACGCCAGGAATGATCGGAAGATACGATGAGCGTCGTTTCTGAAGCTAAGCGGGTTGCGTTCAGCGTCGAAGTCAATTCTCCCAACGCTCGATCCGCCAACGCTAAATTGTCGATGTAGGTGCCCCCTTCCCGCATTTGCTCCGTCTTCCGATCATAGATTCCAGGCGGGTGCGGCAGGGGAAGATGGATGAAAACAAAGAGAATCTTCTCGTTCCGGATCAATCCCTGCGCCTGTTGCAAAATATCCTGAAGGTCGGCCTCGTGCTGCCGCTCGACATCCTCTTGATCCCCTGTCATCAACCGCCATTTGTTCTCAATCGGTGCGATGGCATTCTGCAAGACCACGTCTCCGGCACTTGCCGTTCCGGGCTCGAAGGAAATTTTCGAGTAACAGAAGTCAAGCGTCGTCGCGAGGACGCGACAGTACGGATTGAACCAGCCGACGACGCCGGTCGTCCACCCGAAACGCTCTGCGTCGGCAAAAAGCGTGGCATGAGCGTCGAAAGCTCGCCAGTCTCTCCTTCCTGCCAACCGGATCTTGGGCCATCCATCAAGATCGCTGTGGATTCCGTCGACGGTCTGTCCCAAAAACAGCGAGGGCACAACACGCTCTGTGAAGTAGCCGGCCGGAGCCAACGATTGGAATGTGACGCTCTCGCGTTCCAACTGATCGAAATTGGACAATGCAAGCCCGGGAAACCGATGCTCGAAGGTCTGGTCGAAGGACAGCTCATCAAAGAGCAGCCAGACGATGCGTCGGCCGGACCCTTGCAAACCGCAATGGCATGCGGCCCTGTCCGCAGGGACGGCGTTCGCGTAGCCCTGCCAATCGACCGGCTGATGCCGCGCTGCAAGATAGAAAAGTTCAGGAGCCATCCATACGATGCTGAACCCAACGAGCGAGAGCGCGATGAATGACTTTTGCATCACCGTCTGATAGAACGTTGGCCGAAGCCACCATAGCCCCGCAGCCGCGCACAACGTCAAGCAAAACGCGATCGCGCAGATCAATGGCTGGTCCGAGCGGCCCGCGGCTGTAGAGTGGACGGAGGCCGCTGCTGGAGCGAGGGCCGCTGCTGCCAGGACCCAGGAAAAACTGCGAAATTCTGGATCCTTCTTCTCCATGAAAAGGAAGAAGAGCGCGAAAAAAAAGCTGGTGACGGATAGAGCCAGCAAAACGCCCCAAGTCACATCATTGTTTGGCAGGCGGCTGTGATAGAGGGTCGTGTGGCCGGGAGAGAGCTGCGGCCATATCGAGGGAAATGCGATCAGCACGCCAGCTCCACATCCTCCAAGAACGCTCCGCGTGTTCATTTTTTCTCGAATAAGTACAGCGTCCGACCGTTTTGTAGTCGCTCGCTGTCCAGCACGGTAAAGCGCTCGGCAAAACTGCTGCGGAAAAATGCCTCATCCAGATGCATATAGAGGTGATCTCGTCCGCGGCACAAGTCAATAAACCGCGCGTCGGTCTTCGGCACCCACTCAATGAGGGCCCATCGGCGAGTCAACCGGGCCAGGAGTGCAACGATATTGCCAAGCGGGATCTGGTCGACAACTAGAAGATGGTGGACCATGCCGAGCAGCATGACGCAATCGAATTGCTCGTATGCGCGATCGAGAAGAGAAGCCGACTCTCCATTGCGCCATCCGACTGCCGGCGTTGGCCTGGCCACATCCACAACCATAGGCTGTATTGCTAGCCCCTGCTCTCGCGCCGCAATCCAGTTGTGCTCCGACGAAACGAGGTCATTGTCCCAGGCCACAACCTTGGCGCCCGTCTTCGCCGCCAAGCGCGAATACTCTCCGGTATTCGCACCAATGTCGAGCACATATTCGGGATGTATAGCAACCATTGCATTGGATACGAAGCTGCGCTTCTTGCGCCGGTCATCCTCACTATAGTGATCGGCGTCGAGCGGGTAATCGCTCCAACGCGAATTTCGCAGCTCAGGCTCAAGCGCCAGCAGCGTCTTTCGTATGCCGCGGATCTTGCGCCGCAGGACTGCGGTTGCAATCTCCGGAATGTGCCGCAATTTTGGAGGTGCTCCCCGGCTTAGCGTCTTCTTCTCGAGCAGGCTGGGCAGCGTCACCAGCGATCGAAGCTGCTTGCTCCAGCGCTGCCAGAAAGAGAGATATGGATAAAGTTCACCGGGCTCGTAGCCGTCCCTCCGGTTTAACGTTGCAGCTAACGGCCACCCCAGATACTTACACGCCGCGAGAGGCAATAGAAATGTCCTGGCGAACTGCCCATAGGCGAGCCACAAAGGGCTTTCCGGATCGCGACGCTCCACGGACAAGACATCGATAAAAACCGGGCGACAGCCCTCGAACAACACATTCAGGGGCGTCGCGTCCTTCAGAATCCATCCTTCATCCAGAAGTTGATCGCAAAGATCCAGCGTCAATTCGCCCGCGGCAACCCACTGACCACAGGTCCACTCCCAGGGATACGAAGGAAAAAATACGCGCGGATGCTGGAGCGCCAGGGCTTCGCCTTCATCGGCAGAGAGCACGGTGCTCTCGATCAGCCGCCCTTCGCGCATCCAACGTTTCGCCAGGTCCGAGCGCAAAAAGCTAAGAGCTTCGCGGGCGTAGTCCGCATAGACAGTTCGAAGGACTTCTTCCCCTTCAATCCGTAGCGAGCCGGCAGGATCGCGGAAGGTCGAGCCAGGTTGAGAGACAAGCGTCCTCATTGCTCGCGTTCGGGTGCTTCTTCTCCGTCCCTCCCTAAGCCCGGCCGGTGGCTGTTTCGCACCGATCCGAACAACCTCTTTACCCGGTGGCGGAGATAGAAGATGGCGCCAGCCATCATGGAGCCAGCCACCTGCAACACCACGAAACCCGACCCTGGATCGACATATGCATATGCTCGTTTCTCGAATGCACACAAAGTCGATACGACCATCAGGCAGCTTAGTAAAGACAGACAGGCGCGTACCGCTGCAGGGGAGTGTATAAGTCTCAGCACAAGCTCCTCGGTGTTTTGTGTTCTTTTGTGTTCTATAGACGTTAAACGGCGACTCCGCGCAAAAAGTTGCGCGATGCGTAAGTTTATTTCTTTCTCTTTTTCGCAAACGGGTGCCGTCGAGAGAGCCGGAGGATTGGAAGAGCTACAGGTGCGGAAGCAAATCTCCTGCGCTTGACCAGCTTCTTCTGCGATGCCGGAACCTTCCCTGAGCGCTCCCCGAAGGCAAAGTTGGCCTATGCTGATAAAGATGCTTCCCGCCGGCGACAGCAAGTTGATCCAGATTCTCGACGCTGCCCTCGCCGATGCCGCGCGGCGCAGCGGAGAGTGGCTGGTCTGTCGTCCCGGTTGCACCCAGTGCTGCGTAGGGGTCTTCGCCATCAACCAGCTTGATGCTGTCCGGCTGCGCGACGGCCTCAGGCGACTCGCGGGCGACGATCCTGAACGCGCCGCAGCTCTTCGCGAGCGGGTCCGCGCCTCTGTCGAACGGCTCTCCGGCGGCTTTCCCGGTGATCCTCTCACCGGAGAGTTGGACGACTCGGAAGAAGCCGAAGCGAGGTTCGAAGAGTTCGCGAACGAAGAGGTCTGCCCGGCTCTCGATCCCGCCACAGGCCGCTGTGACCTCTACTCCTCTCGTCCTCTGCCTTGCCGCGCCTTCGGGCCGCCGGTGCGCTCCGAAGGCGGACTGGGGGTCTGTGAGCTCTGCTATCACGGCGCCACTGAAGAGCAGATCGCCGCCTGCGAGATGCCCGTTGACCCGGATGGCCTGGAGCCAGAGATCTTGAAAGAAGTGAAGCGGCGCTCGCCGCTGCACGGCCTCACCCTCGTCTCTTTCGCGCTCTCCCGCGACGAGGAGTAGAACAGCGCTCGACTCCTCGCTTCCTCCAAGGGCGCCTCTCAGCAAACCGGAGTTTCCGGCCGGATTCCTCCCGACAGGTCCCGCTCTCGGTACAATCGTTCCTGAGACCTTTTCAGGAAAGAAT
>DASYYO010000174.1:0-1656 GCA_035933805.1 Acidobacteriaceae bacterium
GCCTGCTCCCCCAGCGGGCCGCCGAAGAAGGCGCAGGATCGAAGCAGAAGATCCAGTCCTTCCCTGCCGGCGCGGATGGCCTGCCGGACACCATCTACGGCATTCTCGAAGATGCCGCCGCAAACCTCTGGCTGAGCTCCCGGACCGGCATCTTCCGCGTCGCCAGGAGCGCGCTCGATGCCTTCGCCAATGGGAGCGCTCACACCGTTCCGGTTTCAGCCTATGGCGCGCCCGACGGCATGAAGATCCGCGAGTGCAGCGGCGGAGGACATCCCTCCGCGTGGAAGATGAACGACGGCAGCCTGTGGTTTGCTACGCTCGAAGGCGTCAGCTCCATCGACCCGGCGCGCGCCCAGGAAAATCGCCTGCCCCCGCCGGTGGCGATCGAGGCGTTGCTGATCGACGATCGTCCCGCCAGCCTGGAGGAGGCGGTGACCGTGAAACCGGGAGCCAATCGCCTGGAGTTCCAATACGCGGGGCTCAGCTTCGTCGCCCCGCAGAAGGTCCGCTATCGCTACAGGCTCTTCGGCTTCGACCGCGGCTGGATCGATGCCGGAACCCGCAGGGCCGCCTTCTATACCAACCTTCCCCCGGGGGAATACCGCTTTCAGGTTCTCGCGGCCAACAATGACGGCGTATGGAATGAAGCCGGCGCAGCTCTCGCCCTCCGCATCGAGCCGCATTTCTACCAGACCCTCTGGTTCTATTCGGCGCTCGTCCTGGCAGTCCTTCTGCTCGCTGCCCTGGCCTACCGCTGGCGCGTGCGCCAGGTGGAGTCAGGGTGGAGTGCGGTCCTGGCCGAACGCAGCCGGCTGGCACGGGAGATCCACGACACTCTGGCCCAGGGCTATGTCGGGATCTCGGTTCAACTGGAGCTGCTCTCGCGCCTGCTCGGCGCCGCGCAGGAGCCGGCGCGTCAGCAGCTCGATGAGACCCGGGCGCTGGTGCGCTCCTCGCTCGCCGAGGCGCGTACCTCCATCTGGCAGCTCCGCTCGCAGAACACAGCCCAGGACCTGCCGGCGCGCCTGGCTCACTTCTGCGGCAGCGCCGCGCACTCCTCGCCGGCCAAGGTGTACCTTCAGGTCAAAGGCACCTACCATCCGCTGGATCGCGCTATCGAGAACGAGCTTCAGCGCATTGGTCAGGAAGCCGTCCTGAATGCCCTGCGCCATGCTGAAGCCACGCGAATCGACGTACAGTTGATCTATGACGGAACGCGGGTATGCCTGAAGGTCGACGACAACGGCCGCGGATTTCCCGTGACGGAGGTTTCCTCCGTACCGGTCGGCCACTTCGGCCTGCAGGGCATGCGGGAGCGAGCCGCGCAGATCGGCGCTGTGCTCATCGTCGAGAGCCAGCCGGGAAAGGGCACGCAGGTATGCGTCGAGCTTGCGCGCGGCTGAGACCGGGCGGAAGGAACATCTGGAGAAAGAGGCCCAAGGCATGAGTGAACCCATCCGGATCATGGTCGTCGAGGATCACAACATCGTCCGCCAGGGGCTGGTGGCCCTTCTGAAGACGGTACCCGAGTTCTCGGTCGTGGCCGAGGCCTCCGACGGACAGCAGGCCATCGATCTCTTCCGCAGGCACCAGCCGGACATCACCCTGATGGACCTGCGGCTGCAGCAGGTCAACGGCGTCGAGGCGATCACCAGG
>DASYYO010000182.1:0-2859 GCA_035933805.1 Acidobacteriaceae bacterium
AACAGGAGACCGGCGTCCAGCTCCGAGCCAATGCCGGCGATGCTGATCTTCCTGGGAAAGATCTGCTGCAGCCTCTCCGAGGTCTGCAGCGCCAGAGCGAAGTCCCTGTCGAAGTCGATCAGCGCGACGCAGGAGCTTGCCGCCTTGAGAGTTGGAGAGAACTGCGGCCTCTTCTCCGCCGTGATGTAATCGCGGAACTCGCCGACGAAGACCGCCCCCGGCAGCATCGACGCCGCCGCGGTGGCGGCATGTACCACCGCCTCGTCCGCGCAAACGGAGAAAATGGCCTGCGTGGCATGCTCCGTGCTGCCGTCGATCCGCATCACTTCGCTCCTTCGGGCGAGTACGGCGGACGTGCGCCTCCGGTTTTCAGGAGCTTGCGCGTCTCTTGATCAAATTGGCCGCTCTGCATGTTGGGCACAGCCATCTGCGGCTCCGTAGTCTGCACCGGGCTGTTCAGCGGATCGACGACCGTGGCGGTTACGATAACCACCAGCTCCACCACCGAATGATTCACGCTCTTCGAACGGAAGAGCTGGCCGAGCACCGGAATATCCGCGATCCCGGGGATCTTGCTGAAATTGTCCGTGGTTCGATGGTCCAGCAGGCCGGAAACCACAAAGCTCTGCCCGTTCCGAATCTCCACCTCGGTCTCGGCCCGCCGCGTCGAAAGCGCTGGAATCGTGAATCCGGAGATGGTGACCGCGTTGCTATAGTCGAGCGTGCTGACCTCCGGAGTGACTTTGAGCCGGATAGAGCCGTCCAGGTTGACCGTCGGTGTGAAATCTACCTTGACCCCATAAGGACGGAACATGATCGTGATGGCGGTGGAACCGCCGATGCCGCCCTCAACGACCGGGAAAGGGAACTCGCCGCCGGAGAGAAAGCGCGCGGACTTTCCGCTGATCGTGGTCAGCGTCGGCTCAGCCAGCACCTGCAGAATCTGCCGCTGCTCCAGATCCTGTACCGTCATCCCGATGTTTTGGGAGACGTTGTAGAGGAAGATATTCAGCGGATCGCTCACCGTGAGCAGCGAGCCCGCGCCGGTCGCGGTGCTGCTGAACTGCTGGGTCGAAGTTCCGATCAGGTTCTTGCCGCCGGCAAAGAGGTTCACTCCGTATTGCTCCAGCTTGGTCCGGTCGACCTCGACGATCCGCAGCTTCAACTGCACCTGTTTCTCATGGACCTGGACGACATGCAGCGAGTTGACGACATCCTTCGAATACAGAGAAGCCAGCTTGTAGACCGCCTGCGACGCCCCATCGCTGTTGACCGACCCCGAAAGGTACACGCTGCCCTGGCTGATCTCCGCGCGCACCCGCGAACTGGGAAAGGACTCGTCGATCGATCGCTGCAATCCGGCAACGTCCAAATCGCCCGAGACCATATAGATTCGCCGGCCGCCGGTGCGATCCCACAGCACCAGGCTGCTGATGCCGGATGCCTTGGCCGTGATCACCAGCTCCGTCGGACTGGAAGTGTAGCTCTCGAGCACCGCGGGATTGCCGATGTATACCCGGCGCAGCGGACGCCGGCTCGTGAGCACAACCGAGTGGCCGATGGTCAGGTGCATCGTGTCGGTTGGCGCCGCCGGCTCGAGCACCACCTGCCCTCGGCTCCAGCAGCCCGCAGCTACCCAGGCCAGAAGAAGGCCGGCAAGGCATGCCCTCCGCTTTCCCTGCCGATACTTCCGGGCGAAGATCACTGCTTTGTCCTTCCTTCCGGCGGTGCAGCGGGAATCTCCTTGCCGCCCAGAATCGTCTCGACCTCATAATTCGGTTCGCTGGGGAATGCTCTTCGGGACTTGGGCGCACGGCCGGGTCTGAGCGCCGGCGTTCCGGAAAGCGCCGACAGCAGCAGAGGCGGGCTCTGCGTGCTCGTGTGATCCGCCCCGTTGCGCAGCACAAAGTGCACCATCCCCTGGGTGCTGGCCATGACCGCGCGCTCTGCTTCCTCCGGCGTAAGCAGCAGAGTAACCACGGTGACCGAGGACGGCTTGCCCTCAGGATCGGGCTGCAACTGATGACCGGCTGCGATCACCTCGGCGTTCTGCAGCACCGTCGCGGTGACCGGCCCGGTCGAGTTCTCCGGCCGGTACGTCACCAGAACATCGACACGCGAGCCCGGCGCAAGAAAGCCGGCAACGCCTACGATCTCGTCGGAGCGTAGCGCGATGGCGCGCATGCCGTCAGGGATCTTCGCGGCCAGGCCAGGTCCCGATCCCGGCGCGGAGAGATAGCGTGCGAGGATCGGCATCCCTTTGTCCAGCGGAAAAAGCACCTCCCGGCCGACAACGTCGGAGGCGCGTGAAAAGGCGCCCTGGATGGAATGGCTGCGCGGCCAACTCACCATCTCGACATCTTCCGCCTTCAGCACCTCCCCGGCCTGCAGGGGCCGCCCCGGAGCCGCGTATCTCTCCTCCGCCTGCGCTTGAGCTGCCGGATGCGCTTGCATCTTGCGGCTGAGCAGATAGGTGCATCCGCCGGAGAGCGCCAGCGCGGCGGCCAGGGCTGGCAAAATGCGCTGTGCATTCATAGCCCGTGTCCCAGGGTCAGCGCGCAGAGCGCAGCCAGGCATCCGGCGGTGATGGAGAGCGCGTAAGGCAGCCGCACCATCTCCTCGTTCCCCACATGGATCTCATGGTGCGGCGTAAGGCCGAAGCGGCGATGGTGCGCGAGCAGGGCCAGCAGATTGTCGAACGTCTGCCTCAGCCGTCCGCGGTAAGCCGCCAGAATCAGCGCCAGGATCGCGCCCGTAAATACGGTTGCAGTCATCACCAGTCGCAGCTCGGGCAGGCTCACGATGCAGCCCACCGCTGCCATGAGTTTGACGTCTCCGCCGCCCATGCCGCCGGCCAGA
>DASYYO010000190.1:0-3258 GCA_035933805.1 Acidobacteriaceae bacterium
GGCGCCCGCCGTAGAGGACACCTCTTTGCTGATTCCGATGTCATTGGCCAGCCGGTGCCGAAGCAGGGCCTTCTCTTCGGCGCTGAGCCAGGGCGCGTCTTCGATCCGGTCCTTCATCACAAAGAAGACAACGATGCCCATCAGGATTGAGGGCAGCGCCTCGATCACGAACATCCACTTCCACCCGGCGAGCCCATGCCAGCCGGACATGTTGCGCAGGATCCATCCCGAAAGCGGGCCGCCGATCAGCCCGGAGAGGGGAATCGACGCCATGAAGAGCGCCGTCGTCGACGCCCGGCGCTGCGACGGAAACCAGTACGTCAGGTAGAGGATGACCCCGGGGAAGAACCCCGCCTCCGCCGCCCCCAGCAGAAAGCGGAAGAGGTAGAACATCCATGCCGAGGAGACGAACATCATGCAGGCGGAGATCACGCCCCAGAGCAGCATGATGCGGGCGATCGACAGCCGCGCTCCGATCCTGTGCAGCAGCAGGTTGCTGGGAACCTCAAAGAGCAGGTAGCCGAAGAAGAAGATGCCGGCGCCCAGGCCATAGACCGCATCGCTCAAATGCAGATCCCCGAGCATCTGCAGCTTGGCGAACCCGATGTTGACCCGGGCCAGGTAGGCGACGGTGAAGGAAAGGATCACCAAGGGGACAATGTGCCATGTCACCTTACGGTAAGCTGCGCTCTCGAGATGGCTGTCCTGTAAGATTTCCATTCTTCTGTTCTAGCTGCGAAGTATATCGGAAGCCGCTCCGCCGAGTCATTGCAGCCGGCTGGCAGCCGGGCCGGTCGCAGTGTAGTTGGTTTCATGTTGAGGCCGGCAACTCAGCTTTCGGCTCTTTCGGGTGCTCCCTGGGGAACCTCTCCGGGAAACAATTTGTCCCCTCGACCCAACCACGCATCGGCTGACTCAGCCGCCCGCCCGTCTCCGGGAGAACGGCACAGTCGCTTTCGACGTCGCGCTTGCCGCACGTGGTTTTCTCGTGATGGGCGATCCGGTTTCGAAGAGCCTTCAGGTCCACCAGCCTTCCGAGGATGAGAGAGCGAGAGTTGTCGAATTTTGGAAGGAAAATAGTCCCCAAGTGGGGAACCCAAAGCATCTTGTCATAGGGGCTTGAATCTCCCGCTGCAGGTAATATTCAATGGATTTTGCAGGCCGGACGAGAATGTCAAGAAGAGGAAAGCTTCTCTTTCTGCCCTTTGAAAGCCAGCTCATACTGGCTGTAGAATTTGAATCTTCCGACGGAGCGAGCCGTCAGTGTCTTCGCGAACAGGCGCGTAAGCCGCCTAAATTGCGATCAACTCTGCAATCTCCGGTGCTTAGATTGAGCCAGCATCGCGGCCCGGTTGTATCCGCCCGAGCTCGGAAGGACGGCGCCCATGAAGCAGACGGTCCGGGATCCACGCCCAGGAATAAGGCTCCCGCAGATGTGGCAAGATTTGAGCTACGCAGCACGGTGCCTGCGACGGTCGCCAGGGTTTTCGATTGCGGTAATTTTCGTGCTTTCTCTCGCGATTGGCGCCAATACGGCAATCTTCAGCGTAATTGAAGGGGTGCTTCTACGGCCGTTGCCTTACGGGAATCCAGAACAATTATGCGTGTTGTGGAAGTCCATCCCTCAAAAGAACATCGAATGGGATTGGACCTCAGCACTTACGGTTCGCGACTGGGGCGAGCAATCTGAAGTATTTGAGGACGTGGCGACGGTCTTGCGTCCAGAAGGCTCAAAGGTTACATTGCGGACCGATTCCGGTTCTGAGGAGATTCAAGGATCGATTGTCTCTGGAAACTTCTTTGATCTCCTGAGCGTCCAGCCCCTGCTGGGCCGCACATTCTCTCCTTCCGAAGCGCAACGCGGAAAGAACGTAGCAGTGCTCAGTTACGGAATGTGGAAGAGGCGTTTCGGCGGGACGAGAGCGATTCTGGGTAAATCAATTCCGATTGACAATCGGAGCGTCTCCATTATTGGTGTGATGCCTCCTGATTTTCAATATCCGAACAAGCAAGCGGAGCTGTGGATGCTCTTGACGGCCGATCCCCGATGGCCGCTGTTTCAGAAATTCCGGATCGCCGATGCGTTCAACGGCCTGGCACGACTGAAGCCGGGACGGTCGATAGAACAAGCCAGGGCGGAAATGAAGGTGGTCTCTTCCAAACTGGCGAAGCAGTATCCGGCAACAGATAAAGGACTGGACGTAGAGGTTTTACCGTTGTTCAACCAAATTGCGGGGTGGCATGTCCGTCGCGCCCTTTGGATTCTTGGAGGAGCCGCTCTCTGCGTGCTGCTGGTTGCGTGCTCGAATATCGCAGGTCTTCTGGTGGCTCGAGGCGCAAAACGTAGGAACGAAATAGCAATTCGTGCTGCGCTCGGCGCCGGACAATTGCGGCTCGTCTGGCAGTTGGCAACCGAAAGTCTCCTGTTGTCACTGGCCGGAGGAATCGGCGGAATCGTACTCGCGTACGCTGGACTCCATTCACTGTTGGCGCTTGTGCCTGTGGATCTTCCGCGCTCAAATGGAATCGAGATCAACGGCGTTGTCCTTGGATTTAGCTTCGGTCTATGTCTATTCATTGGGATAATCTTCGGACTTCTTCCCGCTTCGAAAATCGCCCGTAGTCAGGTGTGCTTCGGCTTACAAGATCAACGGCATGGGATGTCGGCCGGGCCAGCGGCGCGGCGCGTCCGCGGCATGTTGGTTGCAGCACAGTATGCCGTTGCTATCGTGCTGCTGACAGGGGCAGGACTTCTTATTCGCAGCTTCCAGCTTCTCAACTCAGTTGATCGGGGATTCAATACGACTCATCTTTTGACCGTCCGGGTGGCGCTTCCATACGAGAAGTACAAAAAACCCGCGCGCGGGCAGGCGTTCTTTGACGAGGCGGTGCAAAGGCTGGAATCTATACCGGGTGTTGAGGGAGCGGCCACTGGCTCTGCGGTCTTCGACACATTTCAGGGAAATGTTCCAAATGAAAATATCGTCGTGGAGGACGAGCCTCTTGCTCAGGATCCGACACATCATGAACGGAACATTGTCAGCGAGAATTATTTCCGGCTCCTGGGTATTCCCCTGGAGGAAGGAAGGCTATTCACGGCCCAGGACTCGGGGGATAAGCCGGCCGTCGCGATTATCAATGAAAGCATGGCTCGTCACTTCTGGCCGTCGGCGAGCGCTATCGGGAAACGGTTCAAAGAGGTTCTTCCGGGTATGGACAGGAATTGGATGACCGTAGTTGGAATAGTCGGAGATGTCA
>DASYYO010000276.1:0-69578 GCA_035933805.1 Acidobacteriaceae bacterium
AGAGGTTGCCGACGTTGTTGTCGATCTGATAGCCGGCAATCTGATTGTATTGCGAGCCGGTGACCCAGAAGTAGCCGATCGTGTTATCCGTCACGCAGGAGGTCACTCCCAACCCTGTTCCCAGGGATACTGCCAAGGCCAGTGCAATCCGGCCGAATTTCCTCAACTTCATGCGTTTCCTTCGTCCTGGCCCATTTCCACGGCCTAGGGCTGCGCCTGCAGCTAAACTGTGTGGGGAATGACTCCCGCTTGAATTGTAAAAGCTTATACCGCTTTTCGGCTAGCAAAGGCAGCCATTCGCTGCCGCTTTGCCGGCCAGACATCTATCGTGTGCCACGAGAGCTTGCCTTATTATGACGTGTCCTGTTCTCTGTGAATAGAACGTGCTTCGATTCCATAGAAAAAACCGGTAAAACCACCTGAAGAAGCACTGCTGAGCTGGCCTGCGGACAGAACTCGTTCGCGGAGGAAATCAGAACACCCGGATGCGGAAGCTGAGATATTTTTTTGGATTCTCCCGGATCGCCGCCACCAGATTGCGCGTCTCGGTCAACATCTGCTCGGTGTTGTTGTAGACCGAGGGATTGCGCACCAACTGCCCGAGCGTTCCTTCCCCGCTGTCCGCACGGCGGATGAGTGAATCAAGCTTGTCGACTGAATCCCGCAGCTTGGCGGCGAATGCAGGATCCTTGGCAATCATGCCCAGGCCCCCTTTGCCGCTGTTGATGTCTGCGAGCAATTGATTGGCGTTGGCCACTGAACGGTTCAGATTGTCGGCGAAGGTATCATCCTTCAGCAGCTTACCGATGCTGCCCTTCCCCTGATTCAGTTCCGTGGCGATCGTGTCCAGCTTGGCCACGGTATCGTTGACGCGGTTGTACAGAGTGTCATCGGCCACCAGCTTGCCGAGCGAGCCCTTTCCATTGCTCACCTCGTCGACCAACTGCTGCAACTGCGTGACGGTCAACACGGCTTTGTGGTAGAGATCGGGATCGTTAATGAGTTCGCCGAGCGAGCCTTTCGTGGAATTCAAAGCGTCGGCAATGTTATTGACCTTCGAGAGGATGACATTCAGCTGCTCTATTGTCCCCTGGCTCGACTTGATGACGTCGGAGAGGTTGGGGGTCTCGGTCGTACGCAACTCGGCGTTGTCCTGAATCGCAGGCCCTGTGGCATTCGTGCTGTCGATGTCTACGACCGTATCGCCCAGAACCCCGACCGTATCCAGGCTCGACTTCGAATCTGCATGCAGTGCTTCCCTGTACTTGGAACTGACCCGCATCGTTACCTCCACGGGCGTCAGCTTGCGCTCGGGAACAATGCGAATCCCTTTGACGTTGCCGATTGTGACGCCCTCCAGATTGACTGGCGCACCGAGCTTCAGCCCGGCGGAGTTCTCAAAATAGGAACGCAAGGTCAGCTTGTGGCCGAACCCGCCCGAACTCCCCGACATTAAAAAGATCAGCGCAGTGAGGGTCACCAAAGCAACCATGACCAGCACGCCGACCTTCAGTTCCGACCATCGAACCTCCTGTTGGCTTGGCACAGACCCCCTCGGAATGAAGCTGCTGCTGGAAATCGAACTGCTGCCGTGAGAATACCAAATGGACCGGACACGAAGGTCTATCCCGACCGTCCCTGTTCTGATGCATTTTCGGCAAGCCCAGAGGCCGGCTTGTCCATCTGTCCCTGTGGAGCTCCCTTTGGAGACGGGAATCGATCGACTGATCGGCCGCGCCCGATTTCTAAGCAGGGGGCCGTGCCAGCCACGCCAGAGTTGCGCCTCAGTCCTCCATCACCACCATTGCCACGGCAAGTTCCGCGGTGTGGGTTAAGGAAAGCGAGATTCTGCGCACACCCAACTGCTCTGCCACCCGCCGGGCCTGCCCGGAGAGTTCCAGACTGGGCCGCCCCAGGGGGGAACGTCCCACCTCAATCTCTCTCCAGGTAACGCCCAGGTTCATCCCGGTCCCCAGGGCCTTTGCGCCCGCCTCCTTGGCGGCAAAGCGCGCTGCGAATCCCTCGGCGCGGTTGCGATTGCCGCTGCAATAGGCAATCTCACGCTCGGTATAGATCCGCTGCACAAAGCGTTCGCCAAAGCGCTCGATCGACTGGGCAATCCGGGCGACCTCAATGAGGTCGACGCCCGTTCCAAGCAACATGGTGTCCACAGTACCACGGGAATGGGCGCGGTTCCCCCCGGGTGACCAAAGCACTCTCCGAAGTACCGCCTTGGACACTGAAGCCGGCCCTCGCGGGAGCCGATCAGAGAAATACGTGCGCTGGATAGTCATGAGCATGACACGCCGCTCTTGTGACCCCCATATGGGCACGCGCGGAGATCAGGAGTGGGAATGTTTGAACGATTTGTAACCGGCGCCGGCATCTGCGCCGAATCAAAGAAACCGGGCCTGTCCTCTATGAAGCCAGCCGTCGAGCTGTCGGCCTCTGTGCCCCAGGGTCAGTCCGGGGTGCTCCCCATGCTGCACGGCATCCTCTGCGACTGCGGGGGTTGGATTCTCCAGCGGGGAGTTCTCCAGCCAAAGCTTGTTCGCTTTGTCTTCGAGTTCCCGCGCGACATCTGCGTCGAAATCTACAGCGCGCTGGTTTCGCTTGGACTCGAGCTTACCCCGGAGTCGCACAGAAAATTGGCTGAGCTTTGCCGCTGTACGCCCTTCCTCTTCGATCTCTCCTCGCGCACGGTCCGAGCTGCCGATGCGGCCTCTCTCGATGAGAGCACCCGCTATATCTGCTCGCTTGAGATCGTAAGAGTTGAACTCTTTCTACAGCTTGACGCCCGGGGAACCGTAGAAGGGGGCGACTGCGACGCCGCTTAACCATGCGCGCTCCTGAACAATTGCGGAGCGTTCCCGGGTCAGCCAGGCGCACGGCCGGAGTCTCAACCTGCTTCGACGAGCCCGTAGCGGCGCTGCCACGCCTCGCGGAGCCGGGCCCAGACGGTTTTCCTCTCTTCTTCGCTGACCTCGGACTCCTGCTTGGCGGCGAAGGCCGAGGATTCTTCCTTTGCCAGCTCCAGCAGCGCTCGATCACGCACCAGGTTGGCGATTCGAAAATCGGGCAGCCCCGCCTGCCGGGTTCCGAAGAACTCCCCCGGACCACGCTGTGCCAGATCGAGCTCTGCAAGCTCAAAACCGTCTTGCGTCCGCACCATCGCCGCCAGCCGTTCCTCGGCTTGCGGCGAGATCTTTCCTCCGGTCATGAGGATGCAATAGGACTTAGCCGCTCCTCTGCCAACCCGCCCGCGCAGCTGGTGCATCTGCGCCAGCCCGAAGCGCTCGGCATGCTCGATGACCATGACGGTCGCGTTCGCGACGTCCACCCCTACCTCAATGACCGTCGTCGCGATCAGCACGTCCACTTCTCCCCGCTGAAAGCGGCGCATGGTTCCCTCTTTCTCGTCCGCATCCATTCGCCCATGGAGCAGGCCTAGCCGTAAACCTTTCAGCGCTCCCTCTTTCAGAGCCTCGTACATCTCGGTCGCCGCTTTGAGCGAGGGCTTACTGGAGAGCCACCCGTCCTGCCTCGAACTGCCTCCGGAAGGGCCTTTCGTCTTGGCTTGCCCGCCCGGTTCCGGCTCCTCTTCCGCGGGAAAATCGAGCTCCGGTTCGTCCTCCTTCGCTCCTTCAACCACGGGATACACGACATACGCCTGGCGTCCCTGGTTGACTTGCGCGCGCACGAAGTCCCACACCTCAGCCGCGCGTGCGTCGGAGACCTGCCTGGTCTGGATGGCCGTTCTCCCCGGGGGCAATTCGTCGAGCACGCTCAAATCGAGATCGCCATAGAGAGAAAGGGCCAGCGTCCTGGGAATCGGCGTCGCCGTCATCACCAGCACGTCGGGTTCGCCCGCATTGGGCTTTTTCATCAGCCGGAAGCGCTGCAGAACGCCAAACCGGTGCTGCTCATCGACCACCACGAGACCCAGGCTGGCAAACTCAACCTTTTCCTCAATGAGCGCATGCGTGCCAATCACCAGCTGCGCTTCGCCGCGAGCGATCTTGCCGCGATTGCCCCGTTTGCGGTCTTCATCGAGCGACCCTGTCAGCAGGACGACGCTGTAGCGTTTCTGGGAGCGCTCGAGGAGCTTTCTGGCCGCCAGGTAATGCTGGGTAGCCAGGATCTCCGTAGGCGCCATCAGGGCAGCCTGATAGCCGTTCTCGATCGCCACCAGCGTCGCCTGCAAGGCGACGATCGTCTTCCCGGAGCCTACATCGCCCTGGAGCAGCCGGCGCATCGGCGCCGGGTCGCGCATATCGGCCACAATCTCGCCCAGCGCTCTCTTCTGCGCGGCTGTGGGGTGAAAGGGCAGCACCTGCCGCAGGGCCTCGCGAACCCGCTCATCCGCCGCAAAGGCGATGCCCTGGCGCCGGCGAAACTTCCGTCTCTTCAGCTCCAGTCCGAGCTCCAGATAAAAGAGCTCTTCGAAGATCAGCCTTCGCTGCGCCGGGGTAGTCGAGGATTGGAGCTGGCTGAGCGGAGTCCCAGCCTCAGGAAAGTGCGCCTGCCGCAGCGCCTCCTCCCGGCCGGGAAAACTCAGCCGTTGGCGCAGGCTCCCGGGCAACGTCTCGGGAACCCGTCCCTTCAGCTCCTCCAACATGCCCCAGATCACCCGGCGCTGCCACCGCGAGCTCAATTTGCTGCCGCCCAGGGACTCGTAGACAGGCGCTATCCGTCCCACCTCCAGCAGCATGTCCTCCTGGCCATCCTCGGCATGCAGCATCTCCACCTGAGGCTGGATCATTTTGAAGTTGTTGCTGCTGCGCGAGGCCTCGACCTTGCCGTAAACGGCGACCATCTGGCCGATTTTGAACTTGTCCTTAAGGTAAGCGCCGTGAAACCACATGCACTTTACCTTGCTCAGCCCCTGCCCTACAGATAGCTCGAAGATGGGCACGCGCCGCGTACGCAGCAGGGACGCTCCACGCACCTGACCGATAAAGCTGGCCATGGTCCCTGGCTTCATGTCTTCAATCGCCTGAGGATGAAGACGGTCTTCGTAGCGAAAGGGCAGATGGTAGAGCAGATCCTCGACTGTAACGATCTGCCGCTCCGCCAACATTGCCGCAATGCGAGGGCCGATGCCTTTGACGAACTGAACCGGCGTCTCCAAAGTAAGCACATCACGATCCTATCCTGCTGGCGGGCACGCGGACGCTGAGGTGGCTTCTACCAGGCGCATGAGCTGACGACCGCGCTTTCGAAGCTGGGGTTTTGAGATCTGGGGCGCAGCCGTCTTCAGATGGCGGGCGCGAATCTGGGAGAGCTTCGGCCTGGCTTTGTGCCCTGAATCGTTCTCGCGAGGACAGTCCGCGGCAGTGCTGCGGACGGGCGCGCGTATCGATTGGCGAGATCCTTACCGGGAAGCGGTCCGACAACAGACTTTGGCGTTGCTTCGGTGTCCACGAGGGAACGGGCGGCCGGCCACTCCCGGCCCGGACAATTCCGGACTTTTTCCCGGAGGGCATCGTGAGCGTGCCGCGGGCGTTGCTTCTCTTCCCTCTCCGCCGGTTGGAGCGAATTCCTATTTATAGCCGTAGTACCGCGCCTGGAAGGCGGCGCGCCGCTTCTGTGCTGCGGCATCCAGCAGATGCACGCACTTTGCATCCACATGCTCGGCAGCCTGAAAGACCTTGTCGAGACGGTCCTCCAGAGAGGTCTTGTGGCGCATCGGCTGATGACGCTGATCGTCCCGGGAGAGAGAAGAGGCAGAGGTAAGTACCGCAATCCGCAAAGCGCTCATAGTGAGTGTTGGTATACGCCCGGCCTCGCGCGCTGCAAATGAACCAAACTCATCAGCGCTCTGCCACGGAAGAGGGATGGAGAGTTCGCGAAATCGAGCGATTTGAACCGGCTCTCAGGAGAGGCTTGGCGCGGAGCCGCGATTCCCTTCTATGGCGGCCCGAGGAGCGGCGGTCTTGCTGATTCCGGGAGGCCTCAAAGGAGGCGGCTCGTCTCTGCGAATGCCCGGGGCGAGCTGCCCGTTTAGGTAGAATCGCACCGTGAAGGACTCCGCAACGCGGCTGAGCCTTGCCCAACGGCTCGCCATCGCAATTCTGCCTCGATTGGCATCGCTCCTGCTCCTTGCCCTGCATCGCACCTTGCGATACGAGGTGATCGTTGAGCCGGGCGCGGAGCCCGCCACGCCGCCTGGTCTCCAGATATGGTGCTTCTGGCATCGGAGTCTCCTCCCCTGCGCCTGCTACTTCCACGGAGCCTTTCGTCCCGCGGTGCTGATCAGCCGAAGCTTTGATGGTGAACTGATTGCGCGGACCATTGAGCATCTCGGCTTTCGCACGGTGCGGGGTTCGAGTTCCCGTCACGGAGCCAGCGGACTCCTGGCCTTGGCGAGAGAGGTGAAACGCGGATACCCGGCTGTCTTCACAGCGGACGGCCCGCGCGGCCCCCTCTATCAGGTCAAACCCGGAGCCATCAAGCTCGCCCAGCTCACCGGCTACGCGATCGGCTCCTTCTACGCCCTGCCGGAAAAGGCGTGGCTGCTTCGCTCCTGGGACAGCTTCATGATTCCGAAGCCGTTCTCTCGGGTCGCCGTAAGCTGGGGGAAGCAGGTCCACGTACCCGATACCGACGACCCGGTAATGCTCGAGGCCAAGAGAGTTGAGGTGGAAGCCACGCTGGAACGCGTGCGAAGGAACGCAGAGCGGCACTTTCAGGAGAAAACGTCATGCTGAAGTTGCGTCAAAGAAATTCCATTCAAAGCAGCCATCCGCATCATTGCGGATCCCGGGAAAGATAATCGATTGAATCGCTGGAAGCAGCTCCCTCAGGGGCTTCATTCGCTGGCTGCCACCCGGCCGAACTCCGTCCTTCTCGAGACCGCTCGTTTTGATCCGGCAAACCAAACAAGCCTTCTCTTCCTCGATCCGGTCCGCACTGCAGAAGCGCGCACTCCGGACCAGATTCCGGATCTCTTTCATCGAATTGAAGAAGCGCTCGCCAGCGGCCTCTATGCCGCAGGGTATCTGAGCTACGAGGCCGGTTATCACTTCGAGCGTTTCAACGGCGCCGTTGCGGAGAGCGCCGGGCTGCCCCTGGCATGGTTTGGTATCTATCGCAAGCCGGTGGTCTTCCATCACGAGACCGGAGTGCTGGAGCCCCCGCTGGATCTTCTATCAGCCGGATCGCCGTTCGCGATCGGGGCCTCTGGCTCCGTTCCCGGCATCTCCGAATCGCCGGCCTGTTTTTCCGGTGCTCTCGCCCTTGGGATAGATGAGCAGCGCTACCAGGCGAAGATTGCACGCATCCAGGAATATATCCGTGACGGGGACACGTATCAGGTCAACTTCACGGACAAAGTGCGGCTGTCCGCCCAGCTCCCCGCCGACGCCGTGTTCCGGGCCTTGCTCCAGCAGCAACCGGTGGCCTACAGCGCTTTCCTGAATGTTGAAGACCACTCCATTCTTTCTCTCTCGCCAGAGCTCTTCTTCAGAACCGAACAGAGCAGAATCGTCACCCGCCCGATGAAGGGCACGATGCCTCGCGGACTGGATGAGAGCGAAGATGCGCAGGCGATCGCACGGCTGAAGAGCGATGAAAAGAACCGCTCTGAGCATGTGATGATTGTGGATCTTCTGCGCAACGACCTCGGGCGCATCTGTACGATGGGAAGCGTTCAGGTCGAGGATCTGTTTTCTGTTGAAAAGTATGAAACCCTGCTGCAGATGACCTCGACAATCTCCGGCGATCTCCGGCCCGGAATTCGCTACTATGACATCTTCAAAAGCATGTTTCCCGGCGGCTCCATCACCGGCGCTCCCAAGATCCGCACGATGGAGATCATCCGGGAGATGGAGGAGATGCCTCGCGGCATCTACACCGGGGCCATCGGCTTTCTCTCGCCCAGAGGGTCATCGGCGTTCAATGTGGCGATCCGCACGGTTGTCATGCAAGGCGCCCAGGCATCCATGGGCGTAGGGGGCGGCATCGTTGCAGACTCCGATCCGTCGAGCGAATATCGCGAATGCCTGTTGAAAGCTTCGTTCCTGACTCGCCGCCGGCCGGATTTCCAGCTCCTGGAGACCCTCCTCTGGGACGGCCGCTTCGGGTTGATTTCCAGGCATCTCGACCGGCTGGAGTCCTCCGCTGCTTACTTCGACTTTTTCCTGGATCGCAATGCCGTCCTCACTCAACTGATGGAGGCAGCGGCTCTGTTTCAGCCGGGAGCCTACTATCGGGTTCGCTTGACGCTCGACAGGCCGGGAAATGTAGAGATCACTTCCACGACATACCTCCCTGCCCGGCGCGAAACGCGCGTTCGCCTGGCGACGGAGCGGACGTCGTCCTCTGACGTGTTTTTGCGCCATAAAACGACTCATCGTCAGCGATACGACAAGGTCTATGCTCAGGCCCGGGCAGACGGATGGGATGAAGTGATTTTCAGGAACGAACGCGGAGAAGTCACTGAAGGAGCGATCAGCAATCTCTTCATCCGGAGGGCCGGCCGTTTGCTGACCCCTCCGGTCAACTCCGGCGCGCTCCCCGGAGTGTGCCGGCGACTTCTTCTGGATACCGAACCGACTGCGGAAGAAGCGATTCTGACTGCCGGTGATCTGGAGTCGGCCGACGCTGTCTTTCTCTGCAACGCAGTGCGCGGTTTACGGCCGGTAAAGTCTTTGTCTCTGGACGCGTCAAAGCGGGTGGACTTCCCTGGCGAGCCGGAATTGCCCTCCAACTGAGCCCGGATCTCAGCCTACGCCCCCTGGCGCGCTACGCCTTCGGATCTTTGGCGAGGGACTCCTCGTGCGCCTCGACCTGGGCGGCTTGCTCAGGGACCAGCTTTTGCAGCGTAGAGAGCAGAAGACGGGGGTTGAGGCTCTCCAGATGATGGTCCGCTCCTTCGCACCAGTTTGTACCTGGCGCGGAGATCACGACGATGCGAATGGACGGTGCAATTGCTTTCAACTCCTGCACGAGACGCTCACAAGAAATGTCTTGCATGTCCGCATCCAGAACAACGCCGTTCATCTTTGGAAATCGTGCCAGAGTCTCCAGCGCCTCGGCGCCGCTATAGGCGGTGATTACATTGAACTTAGCGGTTTCGATCACCAACTTGCGGGTCGAGATGCTTCCGGGGAACTCACGGTCGATTACGAGAAAACACGGACGAACCATGGGGAGATTATTCAGTACTACTGCAAACGAGTCCAGAGCGGCTCAACTAGCGATTGCAGTGCGTCTCCTCACTGCCGGGCGGCAGAATGCGGCGAATTCAGGAGACAAAGTCTCCCAAAGGAGTACTTCAGGAAAGGAACATGCAGTCGCCGTAGGAGAAGAAGCGATAACCCGACTCGACGGCATGGCGATATGCGGCCAGCACCCGCTCCCGCCCAGCGAAGGCGCTCACCAGCATCAATAACGTGGACTGAGGAAGATGAAAGTTCGTGAGCAGAGCGCCGACTACACGAAATTCTGAACCCGGCGAGAGAAAGATGCTGGTTGATCCCGAGTGCGGCTGGAGATTCCCGATCTCGGCGCAATGCTCCAGGGCACGAACAACGGTCGTTCCCACCGCGACGACGCGCCTCCCCTCTTGAAGCGCCTGATTGACCTCCGCCGCGGTCTCCGCAGGCAAGGTATAGCGCTCGGCATGGAGCCGAATGTCATTCACCTCTCCAACCCGCACCGGCTGAAAGGTCCCCAGGCCGACGTGCAGCGTCAAGTAGCAGACACGCACCCCGCGGGCGCGGATTCGGTCCAGGATTTCGCCGGTGAAATGCAGCCCTGCCGTGGGCGCGGCCACCGAACCCCGCTGCCTGGAAAAGACCGTTTGGTAGCGCTCCCGATCCTGCGGCCGGTCCGCACGACGGATGTAGGGCGGCAGTGGGATATGGCCCACCTCGTCCAAACTGGCAAAGAAGTCCGGAACTGGTGCGAACCGGATGAGCCGCTCTCCAAACTCGCCCCGCCCGAGGACGACGGCCTGGAGAAGTTCTTCGCCAGCGGAGGAGGCAAAAGAAAGCTCTTCGCCGACGGGCATCTTCCGCGCGGGCTTTCCGAGCGCCCTCCACTCCCACTCGCTCACTTGTTCGGTCAGCAGCACTTCGATACGGCCGTCCGCAAATGCTGCAGATTCGCCGCACCGCTCAGAGATCGAACACTGCCCCGCCGGCGCGGAATCTCTCTTCCGCCGTGCAAACAGACGAGCAGGAATCACCTTGCTCTCGTTCAAAACCAGAACATCGCCAGCCCTCAGCAGCCCGGGAAGATCCTGGAACATGGCATCCCGCCAGACGCCGTTGCTTCGGCCGACGGCCAGCATGCGGCTGCTCCCACGCTCCGGTGGCGGCTGCTGCGCGATCTGCTCCCGGGGAAGCTCGAAATCGAATTCCGAAACGAGAAGCGGCATCTTAATCTCCTTCAGTTTATCCGCACCGGCCGCTGCAACCGGACGGGTGAACTTCTCCATCGGTGGGAGAAGTTTGATACCCACTAGGGGTATATACTATACTGGATTCCAGGACGAAAGGAGAAGACCCTTGCCAACAACCCCTCTGAAATTAGTGGTCGATGGAATGCACTGCGGAGCGTGCGTCCGCAGAGTTACTGCCGCCCTGCAGACAGTTCCAGGCGTCGAGGTTACCTCGGTAGAAGTCGGTTCCGCCGTGGTTACGTTTAATCCTGCACGGGCGAAGCCCGGTGAAATTGCAGCGGCCGTGGATCGCATTGGATTTGCGGCGAGGATTGCCGAATAGCCGGAGGGCCGCAAATGTCTACATCGATCAAGAGCAGAGCGGCGATCGAGGAGGTTGAATCTGCCTCCTCGGCATCGCAGCGTGTCACCTTCCCGGTCAGCGGAATGACCTGCGCTGCATGCCAATCGTTTGTACAACGCACCCTGGCCGCGCAGCCCGGCGTGCAGGATGCCGCCGTTAATCTGATGCTGAATAACGCGACCGTCACCTTCAATCCGCGGATCACCTCAGTCTCGGCGCTGGTGGAGAACGTGAAAGGCACCGGATATGGCGCGGAGATGCCGGCGCTGGATCAATCGGTCTTCGACCAGCAGGAGAGACAGGACGAAGAGCAGCAGCTCGAATACAAGGCTCTTCGTTTCAAGGCCGGCATAAGCCTCGCGGCCGGCCTGGTCGCAATGCTGTTTTCCATGTCTCTCATGAGCATCGCCGGCCATGGAAGCGTGAAGCACATGAAAGATCCGTTGATGAACTGGTCGATGCGCGTCGCGGATCCGGCGCTGCACCGCTTGCTGCCATGGATGTATCTGTTGAGCGGCAATGCCATACGCTGGTTCCTCTTCGCTTTGGCGGGATTCATCGCCGTTTGGGCCGGGCGGCGCTTTTACACCAAGGCCTGGTCCGCAGCCCTCCACCGGACAGCGGACATGAACACCCTGGTGGCTCTCGGGACGGGATCGGCATTGCTGTACTCGGCGGCGGGCACGATCGCGCCGGAGTTCTTTCTTGCCCATGGGATCGCGCCCGATGTGTATTTTGAAGCGGTCATTCTCATCATCGGTCTGGTGCTCACGGGAAATGCCCTGGAGAGCCGCGCGAAGGGGAGAACGGCTGCCGCATTGCGCCGCCTCGTGCAGTTGCAGCCGAAGACAGCTCGTGTTTTGCGCGACGGCGTAGAAGAAGATCTGCCCGTGGAGATGATCCGGCAGGGGGACCTCATTCTGGTGCGGCCCGGCGAGCGCATTCCGGCCGACGGTGAAGTCCTTTCCGGCAGCAGCAGTGTGGATGAATCGATGCTCACGGGCGAGTCTCTGCCAGTGGAGAAGGCGGCGCACGACCGCGTGATTGGAGGGACCATCAATCAGCATGGAGCCCTGCAATACCGCGCTACCACGCTCGGCGTGGAGAGCACCCTGGCGCAGATTGTAAGGCTGCTTCGGGAGGCACAGGGTTCCCGTGCTCCAATTCAGCGGATCGCAGACCGCGTCAGCGCGGTATTTGTGCCCACGGTGCTCGCAATTGCAATCGTGACCTTCTTTGCCTGGCATTTTCTGGCTCCGGCGGCCGGGATCATGCAAGCCTTTGCGGCTGCCGTCACGGTTCTGGTGATCGCCTGCCCATGCGCCATGGGGTTAGCGGTTCCCACGGCGGTCATGGTAGCGACCGGACGTGGAGCAACCCTCGGCTTGCTGCTGAAGGGTGGCGAAGCTTTGCAGCGGCTCGAACGGGTGGACACTGTGGTTCTGGACAAAACCGGCACAATCACGGCCGGACGCCCGCAGGTCACCGCAGTTCTCGTTGCCGCACAACAGGAACTCGACGTCCGCGCGGCAGAGGATCGGATGCTTCGTCTATCGGCCGCGCTCGAACGGGCCAGCGAGCATGCTCTCGGCGAGGCGGTGGTCCAATATGCTGAAGAGCGCGGGCTCGACATTCCGCAGGCCGAGACCTTTCAATCCAGGAGCGGACTCGGCGTGGTTGGAACCGTGAATGGCAATGCGATGCTGATCGGCAATCTCTCTCTGATGCGCAGTTCCGGCGTTCCTACCCAGGCCCTGGAAGCAGCGGCCGAGCAGCTTGCGAACGAAGGCAAGACGCCGCTTTGGATCGCTGTCGATGGGGTCCTTGCCGGTATTCTTGCCGTCGCGGACACGGTGAAGCCGTCGTCCGTCCAGGCGATTGTTCGCTTGCATCAGGAGGGGCTCCGGGTGATCATGCTTACCGGCGACAATCAGCAAACCGCCCGCAGCATCGCGCGTGAGATCGGGGTGGATGAAGTGATCGCAGGGGTGTTGCCGGCCGGCAAGGTCGAGGCCATCCAGCGGCTGCAAGCGGAGAGGCATACGGTAATTATGGTCGGCGATGGGGTAAACGATGCGCCCGCTCTGGCGCAGGCGGATATCGGCATCACCATGGGGACGGGCGCCGATGTCTCGCTCGAGGCCGCCGACGTCACACTCATGCGGAGCGACCTGACGGGCGTGGCTTCGGCCATTGCGCTCTCCCGCAGAACGATGCGCATCATCCGGCAAAATCTCTTTTGGGCCTTCATCTACAACGTGATTGGAATTCCCCTCGCGGCGGGAGTGCTCTACCCGTTTTTCGGCCTGTTGCTCAGCCCGGTCATTGCCAGCGCGGCCATGGCTCTCAGTTCTTTCAGTGTTGTTACCAACAGTTTGCGGCTGCGCGCCGTTCCACTCACATAGGAGAAGCCGTCCAATGGCCGAAAAGAAGAGAGAATCGAAGCCCCACAGGCATGCGGAAGGCGGCCTGAGCTGCGAGAACGAAGTTTCCGCCCGTAAGGCGGCAGGCGTCGATCCCAGGATCAAACAATCGAACCTGCGCCGATTGCGCCTCATTGAAGGTCAGGTTCGCGGCCTGCAGCGCATGGTCGAGGAGGATCGCTACTGCGCGGACATTCTGACCCAGGTCTCCTCCGTTCAGGAGGCCCTGCGCTCTGTAGCCCGCGAGCTGATGCGCAACCATCTGGCCCATTGCGCCGCTCGTGCAATCAGCACTGGAACTGCGGAGGAAAAGCAGGCGATGTATGGTGAGATCCTTGATTTGATCTACAAGAACGCCCGCTAGCGATCCCGGAATTCGGCTTTCCTGACAATAGCCACCGCATCCGTCCGAGGAAAGCCAGCAGTGCGATAAAACGGTAAACTCGTCAAACGATGTCCTCCGCCTCCGATCCGGCAATGAGCCAAGAGAAGCCCCCCATTTTCCTGCTGGACGCGATGTCATTTATCTTTCGCGCCTATCACGCCATGCAGCGGCAGCGGCCCATGTCCACCCGCACCGGTTTGCCGACAGCGGCGGCCTTCGTCTTCGTGAACATGATCAACAAGCTGCGCCGCGACTTCCAGCCGCGGTATTTTGCAGCGGTTTTCGACGTGAGCGCTCCCGTTTTCCGGGACGAGCGGGCGCGCAGCATCGCGACGGTGCGCAAGTGGAACGCGAAGACCCAAAGCTTCGACGAAGTTGACTATGCCGGATATAAGGCCAATCGCGCCGAAATGCCGCCAGATCTGGCGCAGCAGTTGCCGTATATCCGCCGCTCCCTGGAGGCGTTCCGCATTCCTATCCTCCAGTCCGAGGGTTACGAGGCCGATGACGTCATCGGAACGCTGGCGGCGCAGGCAGCCAAAGAAGGCCACCCTGTCTTTGTGGTCTCGAATGATAAGGACATGCTTCAACTGGTCACCGGACAGGTAAAAGTGCTCAACCCGGTGAAAGACAACCTGATTCTGGATCGAGACAAGGTAATGGAGACCCTTGGAGTCCCTCCGGAACGGGTCGTGGACGTCATGGCCCTCCGCGGCGACTCGATCGACAACATTCCCGGAGCGCCGGGAATCGGCGACAAAGGCTCCGTCGATCTCATTCAGCAATTCGGCAGTGTCGAGGCTGCGCTCGATCATGCCTCAGAGGTCAAGCGTAAGAGCTATCGAGAGTCGCTTGAGAATAACCGCGAAACGATTCTTCTAAGCAAAGAGCTGGTAACGATCCACTGTGCCGTTCCTATTACTTTGAATCTGGATGAGATGCTGACGCAGCCGCCGGATGTGGCCGCATGCCGTGTGCTGTTCAACGAGCTGGAGTTCACCTCAATGCTCAAAGAGCTGACTCCGGAAGAACAGCCCATTCCGCTGGAAATTGTCTCCTCGCCCTCCACCGAAGAGACTCGCCACTTTCTTGAACTGGCCTCCGCCGGAGGATTTGCGCTGGCGCTCGATGTAACCCTGCCGGAAACCGCCGCCGAACAGGGGGCGGAGCCGGAGGGCGAAGCCGCAGAAGAGGAGCCCGCTCTCCCCCAGACCGGATCGCTTTTCGGCCACCCCGGCTCGACAGCCGCGAAGGAAACCGACGGGCCTGCAGCCGGCGTCTGCCACATTGCCGTCTCTGCGGAAGCAGGCAAGGCGCTCGTCTTTGATCTGAATCAGGATCTCGCTCCCAATGCGAAGGCCGCCGGCTTGCGGGCGCTGCTCGAGGACGAGAAGACGCCGAAGGCGCTGCACGACCTCAAAGCCGCGCTGCGCGCTTTCGATCATCTCGGCAAGTCGCAAGAGAGCGGGGCCAGCCTGCGAATCGCCGGGCCGGTCGACGACCTCATGCTGTACTCCTATCTCATCAATCCCACCCATACCACGCATCGGCTGCCGGACGTAGCTGCGCGTTTCAGCAGCCGCCCGCTCGATCCGGCCGGAGAAGCCTACCTCCCGCAGTCAGCGAACGCAATCCATGCTTTGGCGCCGGGCCTGCGCGCCGAGGTGGAATCGCTGCAGATGACGAAGCTCTATCGCGAGATCGATCTGCCTCTTGTCCCAGTGCTCCTGCGGATGGAACAGGCTGGGGTGCGTATCGACAAAGCGGTCCTGGGAGAGATGTCCGGGCGGCTGAGCACGGAGATGCATCGGGTGAGCGAACAGATCTTTGAACTCTCAGGACATCGCTTCAACATCAACTCCCCCAAGCAGCTTGGAGACGTGCTCTTCAACAAGATGAGCCTGCCGAAGCCTCTCAAATACGGGCGCGGCAAGGTGATCTCCACTGCAATGGATGTGCTTGAAGAACTCGCCGAGCATAATGAAGTTCCCCGGAGGGTCCTGGAGTACCGGCAACTCGCCAAGCTCAAATCCACCTATGTGGATTCGCTGCCCATGCTCGCCGACGAGCACTCGCGGGTGCATACCACTTTCAACCAGGTGGGAACGGCAACGGGCCGTCTGTCCTCAACCAATCCCAACCTGCAGAATATCCCTATCCGCACCGCCCTCGGACGGGAGATCCGGGCGGCCTTTATCGCAGGTCCAGGGCGGCTGCTCCTGTCCGCCGACTACTCCCAGATCGAACTGCGCCTCCTGGCGCACTTCTCTCAGGATCCTCTCCTGGTGAGAGCCTACACACACGGCGAAGACATTCACACGCTGACCGCAGCGGAGGTCTTCGGGGTATCGCCGGAAGGAATGGACAAGGAGACGCGCAATCGCGCCAAGGCGGTCAACTTCGGAATCGTCTACGGGATCTCTCCTTTCGGCCTGGCTCAACAGCTCGGGATTGAGCAGAATGAAGCGAAGCTTTACATCGAAACCTATTTCGCCCGCTACCAGGGTGTGCGCACCTACATCGATCGGGTTTTAGAAGAGACGCGCCGTGAGCAGCGCGTTCGTACGCTCTTCGGCAGGGCTCGGCCTATACCGGATATCCAGAGCCGCAATGCGAATCTTCGCGGCTTTGCCGAGCGCACCGCGGTCAACACACCCTTGCAAGGAACCGCGGCCGACCTTATCAAGATCGCCATGATCCGCATCGACCGCCTCTTGCGAGAGGAGCGTCTCGATGCCGTGATGACACTCCAGGTGCATGACGAACTGGTCTTTGATGTTCCGGAGGAGGAAGTCGAACGGGTGAAGAGCCTGGTGCAACGGGAAATGGAGCATGTCCTGGAACTGACGGTCCCGATCGCTGTAGATTGCGGAGTCGGCCGAAACTGGCGCGATCTACAGTGACGGGAAACAGCTGGATTGCTCGAACTTACACGCCGATCTCCGAGCGTATGGCTTCCGCGATGCGCTCGGCGTGCTCGCGCATCCGCTCCTCCGACTCTGCTTCAATCATCACGCGGGCCAACGCCTCGGTCCCGGAATAACGCACAACAACGCGGCCGGTCCCATCCAGATCGGATTCCGCTCGCCGGATGCTCTCGACCACTGCCGGAATCTGCTCAAGCGGGCGCTTCTCCCGAACCCTGACGTTCACAATGACCTGCGGAAAGACTCGAAGGTCTCCCGCCAACTCGTGGAGGGGTTCTCCGGAGCGCTGCAGAAGATCGAGCACGACTAATGCCGTCAGCAATCCATCGCCGGTTGTGCTCCGATGGGAAAAGAGGATATGGCCTGATTGCTCGCCGCCGAGGCTTGCGTCGTGCTTACGCATCATCTCCAGCACATACTTGTCCCCAACCGGCGCTCGCAGCATTCTGATGCCGCTCCGGCTTAATGCGCTCTCCAGGCCCATGTTGGACATGGTGGTGGCGACGACGAGATTACCGGCCAGTTCTCCTTTTGCCTGCATGTCGCGCGCGGCCACCAGCATCACGGCATCTCCGTTCACTACTCTTCCTCTCGCGTCGGCAAATAGGACCCGATCGGCATCCCCGTCGAAGGTGATCCCGAGTTCCGCACCAAGCGATTTCGTTTCCCGGGCCACCACCTCGGGATGAAGTGCGCCGCAGTTCTCATTGATATTTCTGCCATTGGGGGAAATGTGCGTCAGATAGACCTCTCCGCCCAACCTGGCAAAGAGCTCGGGAGCAATGGCCGCCGCTGCGCCGTTCGCGCAATCAATCACAATCTTCATGCCCTGCAGATTGAGGCCATCCACCATCCTGTACAGATAAGCCTCGTATTCCTGGCGGAATCGGCCCAACACCGGAGGCTCGCTCATCTGCTCGGCGCGAGGCGGATCCTGGTCCTCCATCAGACGGAAGATCTCTGCCTCAATCGCCAGCTCCACCGTATCCGGGAGCTTATATCCGTCGCAGCCAAAGACCTTGATGCCGTTATCCTGCCATGGGTTATGCGAGGCCGAAATGACCACGCCTGCAGCAAAGCGATGTTCGCGCGTGAGGTAAGCGACGCCGGGCGTCGTGATGACGCCGGCGCTCAAGACCTCGGCTCCTCCGCGGGTGAGGCCCTCCGCAATCACCGCGGAGATCCAGCCACTGGACTCGCGCGTATCCGCACCGAGCAGCACCCGAGGCTCGTCGAGGGTTTTGCCGAGAGAATGGGCCAGAGCGGTCCCCACGGCGAAGATCGTTTTGGCGTCCAGCGGCGGTTCTCCAGCCACTGCGCGAATGCCATCCGTTCCAAAGAGCTTTCTCATTCGTCCTGTTGTGATTTCCTTTCGATCACGCGGCTGATCAGCCGCCCACTGGCAAAGCGAGTCGTCGTGAGACTGTCCTGCGAGACTGCAAATGCATCTTTGATCAAAGCTCCCGCTTCATCGAAGACAAGCGCATAACCGCGGCTCAGTACGGCCATTGGGGAGAGCATCGCGAGGAGCGCCTCGGCATGCCGCAAGGAGGCTCTCCTGCGAGTGAAAAGATCGCCCTGAGCTCGATCGAGCCGGACATCCAGCATGGCGACGCGTTCGCGAACCACGCTCATGCGATAGCTCACATCCTGACGCAGCAGCCGCGACTCCAGCCTTTGCAGAACCTCTGCCGATGCCCGGCTCAATTGGCGCCATGCCGTCTCCATCTGGTACTGCAGCTCATCCAGGCGCTGCTGGCGGCGCGACAGATCGTTGCGCATGCGAGAGAAAGCCGGCGACGACGACAGGCGGATGAACTTCTCGTTGGCGCGCATAAGCATGTACCGGCATGCCTGAATGAGCCGCCGCTCGAGCTGCTCCAGCCGTTCTGCCAGTTTGTGCTGGGGCTCGGTGAGAAGTTCAGCCGCGGCCGAAGGAGTAGGCGCCCGCAGGTCGGCTACAAAATCCGCGATGGTGAAGTCGGTTTCGTGCCCGACCGCGGAAACAACGGGCAACCCCGACCTGGCAATCACTCTGGCCAGCATTTCGCTGTTGAAGGGGCTCAGGTCTTCGAGGGACCCCCCTCCTCGCGCAACCACAATCACATCGACAGTCTGCGCGCGATTGAAGAACTCGATCCCCGCGGCGATATCGAGGGCAGCCGAATCTCCTTGAACGAGTGCTGGGTAGATCTGAACGTGAAGAGCGAAGTGCCTTCGTCCGGCTACATTGAGAAAATCCCGGATCACGGCGCCCCCCGGAGAGGTGATGATGCCGATGCAGCGCGGGAATGCCGGGAGGGGCTTCTTGCGCTCCGCGGCAAACAATCCTTCTTTGTGGAGCCTGGCCTTCAATTGTTCAAAGGCCATCTGCAAAGAGCCGGCGCCGACCGGCTCTACAAACTCCGCTACCATCTGCATCTGTCCGCGCTGCTCGTAGATGGAGACTCGTCCTCGCACCAGGACTTCCAGGCCATCCTCCGGACGGAAACGCAGCAGCAGCGCCTGCCGGCGGAAGAGCACCACAGGCAATTGTGATTCATCGTCTTTGAGGGTGAAGTAGAGATGACCGGAAGGAGCGGCGCGGAAGTTGGAGACCTCTCCCTGTACCCATACGTCCGCGTACTCCCGCTCAATGTGGTTACGGACCTCTCCAACGAGCTGGGCAACTGTCCAAACCCGGCGCAGGATCGTTTCGGGGCCGGAGAAGACCAGCCCCATCTGGATTTGCTCGTCGGGATTCGTCACGATACCTCCAGGCCCTTGTCGAGTCTAGAACATTTGGCCGGAAAGCGCCGCCGCAGTAAAGAAGCCAAAGGCTCCAGACCCTCGTCAAAAGAGCCGGTCTCAACGCGCGCTCTCTTCCATACTTAAGAGATCCTTCGCGATGGCGCGTTGCCTGTGTCGGGCCGGCCAGACGAGCAAAGCCCCTGCTCCGGGCGAGACAGATACGCAGGTTCGATCCGTGGAGACCATCTTGAGCTGTCCCCCGGGCAGAGCCATGGCGGAATCCCTTCAACGGCGAAAACGAGAGAGCAGATAGAAGACCAGGGAGAGAACGATGCTGAGCAGAATGGATGTTCCCAGAGGGAAATAGACGGACATCCTCTTCCCGCGATAAGAGATGTCTCCGGGAAGCCGGCCCAGGGGGAGGCCGATCTTCCCCAGAATGAGGAGCAGCCCGCCTGCAATGATCAGGAGAAATCCAAGGGCGATCAGCAGCCGTCCCAATCCGCTCATTGGCTCAGTCTAGACGATTTGCGCCTACTCCTTTGGACGGATGGAAGCGGTATCAACAGGCATTTCGTCCTCTGGGCCGAGGCAGCCTGTGGGGGCGTCCGGCAGAGCTTCACGAGCCGGCAAATTCGCGCGGCTCCGGCTCCAGGCGGTCCTAACCGGAGGCGCCGGCTCGTTTGGAAGGAATGGAAGGATCGTCGGTTTTGACCAGTCTGGAAAGCTCGTCCAGCGCCGCGCCTATCCGCTCCATCTCAATACGGCTCATGCCGTCCGGGTTCCCGAACGCTTCTTCAGCGGTGCGAGCCAGATCGGTGCCGCGCGGCAGACCGAAGGTACCGAGCACACCGGCCAGCTTATGCGCCGAATCCACAGCCCGCAATCTTGAGGCTTCATCCAGATGGCTATTGATTGCCAGCGCCCTGGCGTTCTGCAACACCTGAACGTGTCCAGCAACTGTTGATTTACTGCGCTCCCAAACCTTGGCGAGCATAGCATGCAGTGTCTGTTGCGAATTCTTCTCAGGGTCGTTGGCTGGGGGAAGGTTATCCATAAGTGGACTAGGCGCTTTGCCTCCACCCTAACACGCCTGCTATCTGCCCCGCCAGCGTTAGAGGATCGAAAGGCTTGAAGAGAATGGCGGCAACTCCCAGGCCGGCGAATCTCCGCTGATCAGGTCCCTGCACCTTCGCAGTCAAGAGCAGGACCGGAATGTGAGACGTCTTGGGATTTGACTTGAGTTTCAGGAATGTCGTGGGGCCGTCCATCTCGGGCATCATGACGTCCAAGAGGATTGCATCCGGCTGTTCGCTGGAAGCACGCTCGATTCCTTGCCTTCCGGAGTTGGCGAGCACGACGTCCCACCCCGCCACGGTCTCCAAACTGAGAGCCGCTATCTGGCGAATGTCGTCCTCGTCGTCGATGATCAAGATACGATATGCCATGCCGTCCTTCCACTCGACTACTAGAGGTTCGTTGACGCCGCTCCGTTCCAATCCAATTTATCCTCTACGATCAGCCGGTATTGGCGCAGCATCGTCAAAACCAGAGTTTCGACATCGGAAAGCTGCACCTTGGCTTTCGTGAGGAATTCGGTCGGTCCAAGCTGCAATTTCTTCCGCTCGCCATCATTCAGGTCTTGAGCGGAATAGACGACCAGGGGCAGGCTGCTCAGGTCATTTTGCTGCCGCAACCAGTCGACCACGCCGAAGCCGTCGCCGTCTGGAAGAGCAAGATCGAGAATGATCAGGTCCGGCCGCGAGGTGAGGCACAGTTCAATCGCCTTGCGCCGCGTAGATGCGTGACACACCTCGATCCCGGCGCGCTCGAATGTCGCGAGAATGACCTTGGCGAGATCAGCGTCGTCTTCGACCAGAAGTAGCCTGGCAGGATCGCTTCCAGGATGCAGTACGCGGGCAAGCTCCAGGAGAAGGGTCTCCTCCTCAAGCGGCTTGTGCAGCCATGCATCGGCGGCCTTTTCAATCTCCGGCTCGTTCAGCACCCCAAAGGCGCTCAGCACGACGACCGGGATGGACGCGGTGCGCCGGTCATCTCTCAGCAGCCGCAGGGTCTCCCATCCGTGGAGTCCGGGAAGACTAAGGTCCAGAAGAATTGCGTCGATACGGGTCTGCCGCGCGATGGCGACAGCCTCATCTCCGCCAAATGCCTCAAGAACATAGTAGCCTTTGTCCTTCAGGCACTCGGCCAAAAGCGAGCGCGTTTCCATGTTTTCATCGCAGATCAGGATTGTGGATTCCGCGACTGTTTCCAATCTGCGGTGACCGTCATGGGCCGGCGGATCAGCTTCCCGGGTTACGGCGGGCAGGAACATGCGGAAGGTCGATCCACGATCGGGATTGCGCTCGGCCCAAATGCGGCCGGCGTGTTGCTGGACGATGGTCCGGCAAATCGCCAGTCCCAGGCCGGTGCCGCCCTTCTGCCTCGAATCGGATGCATCGACCTGCTGGAATCGATCGAAGATTGATTCCAGCTTGTCTTTCGGAATGCCTCTGCCGTGGTCGATCACGTTGAGCGTGACTCCGTCCAGCAGCCTCTCCAGTTTCACCGTGACCTGGGAATGAGGCGGCGAGAACTTGATCGCATTGCTCAGCAGATTAGTCATGACCTGCAGCAGCCGGTCGGCATCGGCTTCGACCTGCATGGGCTCCGAATCAAGCAGCAGCTGCACCTTTGCCGCTTCCGCCATCGGCGTCATGGCATCGATGGCCTGCCGCGCTAATTCCTCCAGGCAACAGAGTCGATAGGCTAACGGGGCCCGGCCCGACTGCATTCGCTCAAGATCCAGGATGTCGTTGATCAGGCGAACCAGCCGATCGGAGTTGCTGACGGCAATGCGAAGCAGGTTGGAGGCCTTGTCTCCGACCTCTCCCAAAAGACCGGCCGAAAGCAGGCCGAGAGCTCCGCGGATCGAGGTCAGTGGAGTACGTAATTCATGGCTCACCGTGGAGACAAACTCATCCTTCATGCGATCCAGAGCGTACCGCTGGCTGATGTCGCGGAAGCTGAGCACGCTGCCGACGGCCACGCTATGCTCGACCATCGGAGTGAGCGAAAACTCTACCGGGAAAGAGGCGCCGTTCTTGCGATAGAAGACGTCCTGCCCGCTGTTCGCTTCGCGCACGAGCAATGCGCGGCGCGTGCGGCATTGGTCCGTACAGATCTCATGATCTCTGCGCTCTTCATGCACTACGGAGTGCACCGAGCGTCCAATCAGATCGAACGGCTGAGCGCCCAGCATACTTGCCGCAGCCGGGTTGACAAAAACGATGCGCCCGTTGGAGTCGGTTCCAAAGATCCCGTCGGCAACCGAGTTAAGAATGGATTCCTTTTGACGGTTGAGTTCCTCCAGCCGGCTCTCCTGCGCCGAGCGGGCCATGAACTGCCCGATGGAGGCGCAGACCGTCTCCACCGTCGCCATCATCTCGCGATCTTCTTTCTGCTTTTCGCGGCTGAAAAACTCGACGACGGCGATCACCTGATTTCCCACGCGAACAGGAACTCCCCATCCGGTGACGAGCCCGTCAACAGTAGCAGCCGCCGTGCGCTGGAAGTCAGGGTTCTCCTGCAGATCTTCGATCCAGCATGGGCTTTCGGCAGCCCAGATCGCGCCCGGCAGGTCCTTGCCCTTCTCGATCACCCGGCCGATGCTGTCCCGATGAAACTCCGCGCAGGCGCAATCGGGCGCATACCAGCCGGCAAGATAGCGTGTGTGCTGGTCGCTCGCAACGAACCACAGGCCGGCCATATCAAACCCGAGATTTGTTCCGAGAGATTCAAGCATCGCGGGCAACGCCTCGTCGGAGGTGGTGGATTCTCCCACCACCTGGCTCACCGCCAACTGCATCGCCAGGCGGCGCTCCCTCTGATATTGCGCGGTAACATCGCGGAAGATACAGCGGACCGAGACCGGCTCACCGCGATCCTGGCGGCAACTCAGGCTGGCCTCCAGTTCGCGGTAAATTCCGTTCGAATCCAGCACGCGAAGGTTGGCGCCGTCGATGCGCTCGCCGTGCAGCGCCCGCTCGAACAAGGCGGCGGCTTCGCTCTGCATCTCCTGAGGAAAGGCGGCCTCAAAGTTCAACAGGGTTTCAAAGGCGGCGGCGCTCTTGCCAAAGCAGCCTTGCCAGGCCGGGTTGACATAGAGATACTTGCCGCGCGGACTCAGGGTGGCAATCATCTCCTGCGAGTTCTCGAACAGGTCGCGATAGCGCTCTTCGCTCTCGCGCAGTGCGTGTTCCGCGCGCTTGGTCGCGGTAAGGTCGGTGGCGATCGCCAGGAGCCCCGTCAACGCGCCCTCGGCGTTGCGTACCGCCGAGAGATACACCATCGCCGGAAAACTGCTGCCATCTTTGCGGCGGAATTGAATCTCAAATCCACGAACGCGGCTCACCGGAAAGCTGGTTACGTACTGCGCATAGTGCCGCAGACCGCTGGATACCCCGGCTAGATCGACCGGAGAAGTGCGTTCCAGGCGGGAGACCAGGAGCCGCCCTACTCTCTCCAGTTCTCCTTCGGGGAAGAGATCCTCGGCGCGCATGCGTCCCAGAACCTCATTCACACGGTAGCCCAGCATCCTTTCGGCAGCCGGATTGAAGATGAGAAGATTGCCTTCAAGGTCGGTGGCGAGAATCATCGGACCCGCCGAGTCCAGGATGCTTCTCTGCATCTGTGCAAGCTGCTGCACCTGTCGCTCGGCAGCATCCTGCCGCGATGCGCTTAAAAAGTGCAGGATGCACAAAACGATCAGCAGAGTCTGAGCGCAGGCCCACGCAATGCCGGCCGCAACGGCGATGCCCCCGTGCCCCAGGAGCAAAACGATGCCGCCATAGGCAGAGAGCAGCAGCGAAGCAGCAAAAATTATTGTAGAAGGGAGCCTATCTCGCAGATAAGTCACTCGTTGAACTCGCTCACCGCATCCGAATCTCTAAGTCTTTCCTGTCTGGCGCCGGCCCGAAGATCTGGGAACCGCAGTTTAAGATCGCCGCAGTCCGAAAATTACCTTGACTCTCGTCATGTGGAACCCAACCAGCACACAGCGGTTCCGCGTGTTCCGTACAGAGATCGGTTGATTCGAGGAAGGGGTGCGAAGAGGAAGCCGTAGGTTCTGGGCTCCCGGCTTGCGACGCCCTGGCCCTGAAGAAGTCTTCGTCCATCGTGCAAGCCAAATCTTGCGCGGCCGATCTTGAAAGCATCCAGCCGATTCCGTCTTAGCCCCGATGGAAGGATGCGGTCCCGCGGACCGGATCTCAGAGATCCGGACCACCTTCGTACAGCACGCCTTTCCCGGCCGCGAGCAGGCAGGCCTGCAACACACACACCTGTTCCCCTCACCTGGCCGCATATACCGGCGGGACGAGCCCGGCATCTCTCCGCCCCTCTTCGCGCGCGCCGCGGTTTGCTCAGCCGCGCTTAAAGGGGATAACGTTGGCCCGGTTTGCCACCATTCTGTCCGTCACGGCCGACATCCTGCCGAGACTCCAGAATGATAAAAACACCACTGCGTAACTCACAACAACACCAAGCAGAAAAATTACTAAGTTCACAAGGGGCCCCGTACTTCATACTCTCGGTCATCACTCGTTTGGGGGATGTTCGATCTAGCCTATACCCATTCTCCCGGAGAGGAACTGCAACTTTCGTGCATACCGAACTCTAAATCCAGTCTAGACTTTTTCGATGATTTGCTCTTACGTGGCGGCCGGCCGGACGACGCCTCAGATCTCAAGAAGGAACGGCTGCCGGGTGCTTCCGGGAGGCCGCTGGCGAGTGGGTCGCTCCCGGAAGGTATCCGAAACAAGAACAATTCGCGGGTCTGGCGCGATCAGGGACCGGAGGGAACAAGAGGAGAAATTCAACAAAGAGGAGGACAGGGCGCCGGACCGGCGAGGCCGATCCGGATTCCCTGGAAGCAGACTCCGGGTCTTCTTCTAAGCCGTCACCGGCTCGAGCCGCCGGGCCCAGCGGCGCTCCCGGCGATCGGCGTGCGCCCTCTTCTGGTAAGCGTAAGCGGTAATGAGAGGAGCGGCGAGGGTCGCCTCACTGTAGACCATCTGCTCAAAGGTGGTATCCACCTTGCCCCAGGAACTGGCTTCCTTGAGCGTACTCGATGAGAGCGCGCCATCCCGCACATCGGCCACCGTGATCTGCACAGCATATTTATGCATCGGAGCGTCAACTCCGAGGATCTCGGCGGAAACGACGATATCCTGAGCAAAGTTCTTCGGCACCCCGCCGCCGATCATCAGCAGCCCGGTTGTCGGGTTGGCGATCTTGAGCTGCGTCAATTCATAAAAGTCTTTTGCCGAGTCGATGGAAACCTTCGGCTTGTCTCCGCGTTCATGCTGATGTGCGACCAGGCCAAAGCCGGCGGAACAGTCGCTAAAAGCGGGTACAAAGATCGGGACGTCTTTCTGATAGGCAGCGAGCACAATGCTGTCAACTCCACCGTTTTCCGGAGTCTTGCCCTGCCTCGCCAGATACGAGCCCATCTCCCGGATAAATTCGCGCGAGCTATACGGGCGCGGAGCAAGCGAATCAGCAATCAGCCTGGTTGTATCGTCACAGATGCGCAGCTCTTCTTCATCGATGAGCGTGTCGTAAATCCGGTCGATCATTAGCTCGCGCAAAGTGGCGTCTTCCGTACCCTGGCGGTACAGATCGCTGGCGATCCAATGCCTGTAGCCCAATGCCTCGAAGAAATCCTGGTCCACGATATTGGCGCCCGTCGAGACCACAGCGTCCACCATGTTGTTGCGGATCAGATCTATGAAGATCTGCTTGAGCCCTGCGCTGATCAGAGACCCCGCGAGGCAGAGAATGACGCCGCATTCCTGGTCACGCAGCATGCGCTCATAAATCGCCGCGGCCCGGGCGAGATCACGGGAGCTGTAGGCCATTTGCTGCATGGCATCGACCAGCGGAACCACATCGAGCTGCTTGATGTCGATGTGCTGAATGGGCGTGGAAAGAAGCTCTTTTTTCGTCGGCATACTGCATCAAGAATAACAAGGGCCGCCGCCCGCTACCCGGCCAAGCTGGTTAAAATCCAGGCCGGTGCGGCGGCGCGAAAGGGCTCGGTCAGGCGCCTTCGTTCATCCTCGGAATGAGAGCGGTCAGCAGGCGGGTGAGCTGACCTTGCGCCCGCGCGCCCGTCTCCACCACCTCCCGATGGTCGAGCGGCTGGTCGAGAATTCCCGCTGCCAGGTTGGTAACGCATGAGATTCCAAGGACTTCCATGCCCATATGGCGGGCGGCAATCACCTCATGGACGGTCGACATCCCCACCAGATCGGCTCCAAGAATGCGAAACGCCTTGATCTCGGCGGGAGTCTCGAAGCTGGGACCCGGCACACCCAGATAGACTCCCTCGGCAAATTCGACTCCCTGGCTCCTGCCGATTGCCCGCGCCAGCAGACGCAGACGCTTGGCATAGGCGTCGGTCATGTCAAAGAATCGCGAGCCCCAACGGACGTCGTTCGGGCCGGCAGCGGGATTCTGGCCGGTGAAGTTGATGTGATCGCTGATCAGCACCAGTTGTCCCTGTCGCAGGCCCAACCGGATTCCCCCGGCCGCATTCGTGACCACGATTGTCTTGATTGCCAAAGCCCCTAAAACACGGACTGGAAAGGCGATCTCCTGGGGGGTGTAGCCTTCGTATCCGTGCACCCGGCCCTGCATCACCGCCACGTGTGTGCCGGCCAATGTTCCAACCACCAGCCGCCCGTTGTGGCCCTCCACTGTGGAGCGGGGGAAATGTGGAATGGATGCGTAGGGGATACTTACCGGCTGCTCCACTGTCTCGGCGAAGGAACCCAGCCCTGAACCAAGGATGACGGCCACCGTCGGCGTCACCGCGATCTGCTCCTGGATCACCCTCGCCGCTTGCTCAGCGTTCTCAAAAGCTTCGTTGCCCATTCTCCTCACAATTCTTTTATTTGTTCGCCCCACGCAAGGCGAATTGAAAAGGAAAGATAGCGGAAAACGGCCGCTTCTCCCAGCCGTTTTCTGCGCGGAAGACGACCCACGCCTCCGGTGTGACGAACTCGCTCAAGACCTGACGGCAGGCGCCACAAGGCGGACTCGGCTGGCCATTCAGGTTGGTGATCGCAATCGCCGCCACTCGAATATGAGCACCATGCTCCGCTACGGCGCGTACCATTGCAGCCCGTTCCGCGCAAAGCGCAAGACCATAGGAGGCATTCTCGACATTGGCCCCGGTCACGATCTTCCCACTCTCGAGCAGCAGGGCGGCCCCGACCCGGAATCCTGAATAGGGAGCGTAGGCATGGCTCGCAATTTCCGTGGCTGCGGCGGTCAACTGCTGGACCAAATCGTCTTCCATCGGTCCAGTATCGTTTCTGTGCATCGTGGAACGAGGGTAAAGTGCCTCCTGCAGCGATGCAACCCTCAATTGGAGGCCCGAGGGGCCACTCGTTGCGTCCCGGCCGCCGAGACCGAGCCTGTCACTGCCACCGCGCATCTAAACTCAACGGCAGAGCCGTTAGTCTGGCAGGAGGGGTTTGACGGGCAGACGTTGAAGACAAAGGATTCAAAACGTGCGGCAGGAAAGAAGGAAGAGGCCCGGAAGAAGGCCGAGCAAGCGGCGCCTGATCCCGAAACCGATGTGCTCGACCTCTTCGAACCCGCAACCGCAGAGTGGTTTCGCGCGGTCTTCGAACGGCCCACCGCTCCTCAGCGGCTAGGCTGGCCGGCAATCGCGCGCGGCGAAAGTACGCTTATCTTCGCTCCCACCGGCACGGGCAAGACCTTGACGGCATTCCTCTGGTGCCTCAACCGATTGATGTTCGAGCGGCCAGAGGACGCCACGATCGGCTGCCGCGTTCTCTACATCAGCCCGCTCAAGGCCCTGGCGGTCGACGTGGAGCGCAATCTCCGGGCGCCGCTTGCCGGGATCGCGAACATGGCCACCCGTGCGGGAATCGTCGCCCGGCAACCTGAGATCAGCATCCGCACCGGGGATACATCGCAAAAGGAGCGCAGCCGGTTCCGGAGGCATCCCGCCGATATCCTGATCACCACTCCGGAGTCGCTGTACCTGCTATTGACTTCGAACGCCGCGGCAAGCCTGCGCCAGGTGGACACCGTGATCATCGATGAGATCCATGCCCTGGTGCCCACCAAGCGAGGAGCTCACCTGGCTCTCTCTCTGGAGCGGCTGGAAGCACTGACCGGCCGGCCCGTCCAACGCATCGGGCTCTCCGCGACACAGCGGCCCCTCGAGGAGGTAGCCCACTTTCTTGCCGGCGCGCAGGCACAAGCAGAGGGAGAGACGAGCGAAACAGAAGAAAGAACTCCGGATGGTCTTTTGCCAGGGTCGCCTCCGGCCGCCGGTCCGTTTGCCCCGGTTGGCTTTGCCGGAGATTCTGCGGAGGGTACCGGATGGATCGCATATCGTCCGGTGACCATCCTCCATGCCGCCGAGCCCAAGAAGCTGAACCTGCGCGTGGAGGTTCCGGTGGAGGACATGGCCCGGCTGGGACAGGTTGAGGAACTGCCCAGCGGAGCCGCCTCGCAGGGGCCAAAGCGAACCTCAATCTGGAGCGCCATCCATCCTCGCCTGCTCGCAATTGTCCGGGAGCGCCAGTCGACCATCATCTTCGTCAACAGCCGCCGCATCGCGGAGCGCCTCGCCGGGGCGCTCAACGAGCTTGCCGGGGAACAGCTCGCCCGGGCGCATCACGGTTCGCTGGCAGCCTCGCAACGCTCCGAGATTGAGGAGCAACTGAAGGAAGGCCGCCTTCGTGCGCTGGTCGCTACCTCTTCCCTTGAACTCGGCATCGATATGGGGGCGGTCGATCTGGTAATTCAGATCGAGGCTCCGCCCTCGGTGGCCGCCGCGATCCAGCGCATCGGCCGCGCCGGGCACCACGTCGGCGTGCCCAGCGAGGGCATACTCTTTCCCAAGTATCGTGCCGACCTGGTGGCCTGCGCCTCCGTCACCCTGGCCATGCACGAGGGGCTGGTGGAGTCGACCCGGTTTCTTCGCAATCCCCTGGACGTGCTCGCGCAGCAGATCGTCGCCATCGTAGCCCAGCCGCCACCTTCGCTGGCGCACGCGCTTTCCCGCCTGCGGCCGGACACTCCCGAGGTGGGAATGGAGGATCTCTTCACGCTCGTGCGCCAGGCAGCGCCTTTCGCCGGCCTGAGCCGCGCGGCGTTTACCGGCGTTCTCGATTCGCTGGCCGGCCGGTATCCCTCCGACGAGTTCGCGGAGCTGCGCCCGCGCATCACCTGGGATCGTGCGCGCAATACACTCACCGCGCGCGAGGGCTCAAAGATGCTGGCCATCCTGAACGGCGGCACCATTCCCGACCGCGGGCTTTACGGGGTCTTTCTTTCCGGGGTAGAAGGCAAGTCTGTTCGCGTAGGCGAGCTCGATGAAGAGATGGTCTTCGAGAGCCGCACCGGAGATACGTTTGTGCTGGGCGCCTCCACCTGGCGGATCGACGAGATTACCCATGATCGAGTGATGGTCTCGCCGGCGCCGGGACAGCCGGGAAAGATGCCCTTCTGGCATGGAGATGCAGCCGGCCGGCCGCTCGAGTTTGGCCGCCGGATCGGCAAACTCGTGCGCGACCTCCAGGATCTGCCCCGCAACGCTTCGCTAAGCAAACTGACCCGCGAACATGACCTGGATCCGGCCGCCGCGGAAAATCTGCTTCGCTTCCTGGCTGATCAGGAACTTGCCACCACCGTCGTTCCGAATGACCGGACGATCGTGATCGAGCGAACGCGCGATGAGCTGGGAGATTGGCGCGTCTGCGTGCTCTCCCCCTTCGGAAGCCGGATTCATGCTCCGTGGGCCATGGCTGTCACCGGCCGCATCCGCGCCGGCGGTGGTCCGGAGCCGGAGGCGATGTGGGGCGATGACGGATTCGTATTGCGCTTCCCGGATGCCGACACGCCGCCTGACCCCGATCTGGTTCTGCTCGATCCCGCGGAGGCAACCGGTCTTGTGCTGAACCAGCTCGGTGCAACCGCGCTCTTCGCCGCCAGATTTCGCGAAAGCGCGGCGCGAGCGCTCCTTCTTCCCCGTCGGCGGGCACAGGGCCGCGCGCCGCTCTGGCAGCAGCGGAAGCGCGCCTACGACCTGCTGTCCGTCGCCTCCCGCTATCCCGCATTTCCAATGCTGCTCGAGGCCTATCGTGAATGCATGCGGGATGTCTTCGACATGCCGGCGCTGGTGGAGACCCTCGGCGCGATCCGCGCGCGCAACATCCGGGTACACGTCGCCGATACGCGCACCCCTTCTCCGTTTGCCTCGTCCCTGCTCTTCAGCTACGTCGCCAATTACATCTACGATGGCGATGCGCCTCTTGCCGAGCGGCGGGCCCAGGCCCTCACCATTGACCAGGAACAGCTCCGCGATCTGCTCGGCGAGGCCGACCTGCGCGAACTGCTGGATCCTGACGCGATTGGCGAAGTTGAAGAGCAGCTCCAATGCCTGGCGGAGAGCCATCGTGCGCGATCAGCGGATGGAATTCACGACCTCCTGCTGCGCATCGGCGATCTCTCGCGGGAAGAACTGGCGCGACGGCTCGCAGCACCGGATCTCTTGAGCCAGCTCGAGCGGCTGCTGCGTGCGCGGCGGGTGCTCGAAATCAAAATTGCGCAGGAGAAACGCCTGATCGCGGTGGAAGATGCGGGACGGTACCGCGATGGACTGGGCGTCCCGCTGCCGCCCGGCGTTCCCAAAGCCCTGCTGGACCAGGTCGCAGAGCCCGTCCTGGAGCTGATTCGCAGATTCGCCCGCACCCATGGCCCCTTCACGCTGGAGGAAGCGGCGTCTCGTTTTGGACTGGATGCAAAGCCGGTAGCCGGCGCGCTCCATGCGCTTGCTTTGGGCGGACGGATCATCGAGGGCGGGTTCCGGCCGGGAGGCGTATATCGCGAGTGGTGCGATGCCGAGGTCTTGCGTCTCGTCCGCCGTAAGTCTCTGGCACGATTGCGGCGGGAGATTGAGCCCATCGAACCACAGGCCCTGGCTCGCATGCAAATGCACTGGCAGGGTGTTCTGCAGCGCCGGCGTGGACTGGACGCGCTGCTGGACTCCATTGAGCTTCTCCAGGGCGCGCCGCTCGCCGCCTCCCTGCTGGAAAGCTCCATTTTGCCAGCGCGTCTTTCCGGCTACTCCGCTGGACAACTCGATACCTTGATCGCGGCCGGAGAGGTGACCTGGTGCGGCCTGGACCCGCTGGGCGAACATGACGGACGGATCGCCCTGTTCCTCTCCGACCGGCTCACGACGCTGCTGCCGCTTCGGGCCAACAGCGTCGGGCAGGAGGCAATGACCGAGCGAGAGCTGGCACTTCTCGATCAGCTCCACCGAGGCGGAGCTGCCTTCTTTTCCCAATTGCATGATGCCGTCGGCGGCGGCTATCCCGGTGAGACGCTGGATGCGCTCTGGAACCTGGTGTGGCGCGGCCTGATCTCCAACGACACCTTCCATGCCCTGCGCGCCTATGTCGCGCGGCCCGCGCATTCCCGCCAACCTAAACGTCAGCACAATCTGCCGTCCTTCCGCTCCCGGCGCACCACTCCGCCCAGCGCCCAGGGACGTTGGACCCTGCTACCCTCCGTACGGGCCACGACAACGGAATGGAGCCATGCCGCTGCCGGCCAATTGCTCCAGCGCTATGGGGTCCTCACGCGGGAGGCCTTGTCTCAGGAAAATATTCCCGGCGGATTCAGCGCCATCTACGACGTTCTCAAGGCGATGGAAGAGAGCGGACGCGTGCGGCGCGGATATTTCGTTGCCGGTCTGGGAGCCGCCCAGTTCGCTCTGCCGGCGGCAGTCGATCTCCTGCGCTCTCTCCGCAATGGGCCAGCGCTCGAAAAGCCCGAGTTGGTCCATCTGTCGGCCACGGATCCGGCCAATCCTTATGGTTCCATCCTGCGATGGCCGGGGAGCGGTCCTGAAGCACTCGACGCATCTTCCGACATTGCTCCACGATCTCTGGCGCGCACCGTGGGCGCCAGCGTGGTCCTGCGCAATGGCGAGATGACGGCTTACCTGCGCAGGAATAATCCTAACCTGCAGCTATTTCTGCCCGCGGACGAGCCCGAGCGCTCCAACGCGGCGCAGGATCTCGGCCATTTCCTGGCCGGGATCGCCCAGCACGAGATGCAGAGCCGGGAGGATCACCGCGGCGGCATGCTGATCGCCACGATCAATGGCCAGGCGGCGGCCGATCACTTTATGGCGCGCTTTTTGTTGGACGCCGGCTTCCAGGCAGCTCCCGCAGGCTTCCATCTTCGCCGCGCTCTGTTGCCGTCGCCTCCCCCGGATTCCCTCTCTGCGGAGGCGCAGTAGCATGCCCGAAGGCGACACCATATTCCGCTCCGCGCGGGCTCTGCATCAGGCTTTGGCGGGCCATGTGGTCACGCGGTTTGAAACCGCTTATGCGCATCTGGCCAGCGTCCATGACCAGACGCCGGTCACAAGCCGGACGATCGTCAGTGTCGAGTCGCGAGGCAAGTGGCTCCTGCTGCACTTCTCCGGCGACCTCATTCTGGTGACGCACATGTTGATGAGCGGGAGCTGGCATATCTACCGCCCAGGCGAGAGATGGAAGAGGCCGCGCAACCGGATGCGGGTGCTTTTAGCCACGAACCAGTTTGAGGCCGTCGCCTTCGATGTTCCCCTGGCGCGCTTTCACAATGCCCGCTCGCTGGAACGCCACAGCTCGATACCCGGACTCGGCCCTGATCTGCTCGCGAGGACGTTCCAGAAGGAAGAGGCCGCGGAGCGCCTGCTCATGTACAGCGGCGAAGAGGTCGGCAATGTTCTGCTCAATCAACAGGTGATGGGCGGCATCGGCAATGTTTTCAAATCAGAGATCTGCTTTGCCTGCGGCGTCCATCCATTCCGCAAGGTGAGCACTCTTCGTCCGCAGGAGGTCGATTGCCTGATAGCGACTGCGAGAAGATTTCTTTCCGCGAACGTCACTCCGGTCTCCGGAGACGCCATCGTGACTTACACTGGAGGGCGCCGGACCACGGGATCAAGCAATGAGGCGGCCCGCCTCTGGGTGTATCGCCGCAAGGGCGGCGCATGCCGCCGCTGCGGAACGGAGATCGTCATGCGCAAGCAAGGCAGGGGCGCGCGGTCTACATACTGGTGCCCGCAGTGCCAGCCGCTTGCGCTCGCCGGCTCGCCTTCCTAAGAGACCCCACTGCGGCATGCGCCGCAGCGCAGCCAGACTGGATCTGTCCTAAACGGCAGCGGCCAGGTAAACGCCAAACCACTCCCGCGGGTCGCTGCATCTCTGCCGGACCGTGAATCCGGCTTGCGCCAGCAGACTAACCACCCGATCGTGGGTGAATTTGTAACTGTTTTCTGTATGAATCGTCTCGCCGCGCGTGAAGCGCAGCTTGAGATCCAATGCTCCAATCGAGACCTGCTGCGCCAGAAGGCTCTCCAGATGCATCTCGATCCGCGATTGGCAGGAGTTCCAGAGCGCCTTATGCCGGAATAGATCGATATCGAAGTCTGCGTCCAGCTCACGATTGATCCGTGTGAGCACGTTCTTGTTGAAAGCCGCCGTCACTCTGGCCGCATCGTTGTATGCAGCCAGAAGCGGCTGCTTCTCCTTCACCAGATCGACGCCGATGAGCAGTCCATCGCCGGCGGCAAGCTGCTCGCGCACTCTCCGCAGCAGGGCCAGAGCGTCGGAGGGCGAGAAATTCCCGATGCTCGAACCGATATACAAGACAAGGCGGCGCACCCGGCTGTTGGGGGCGCCGAGGTTGATTCGCTCCAGCGCATCGGTGTAGTCGGCGACGGTGGTCTCGACCTTCACGCCCGCCAGTTCCGCCTCCAGTCTGGTTTTCGCTTCGGCGAGCGCGGAATGGGAGACATCGATGGCATGGTAGGTAACACTTCCCTGCCTCTCGACAGCCGCTTTCAGCAGGAGTCCCGTCTTGGTTGCCGTGCCGGCTCCCAACTCAACCACGCTCAATTGGAGCTCGCCCCCCGCTGCGGCGACGATCTGCTCGGCATTGCCGGCCAGGATCTCCCGCTCGGTGCGGGTCAGATAGTACTCCGGCAGCTCTGTAATGGCCTCGAACAATCTCGACCCCTCAGAGTCGTAGAAGAGCCAGGGAGAGAGAGTTTTGGGGCGAGATGTCAGACCGCGATAGACTTCCGATCCGATCGGGCTATAAGCGGCCTCAGGCAGTTTTGCTACGGTGGCATTCATGGGATGCTCGCGGTCTCCGGGGGAAAGGATTGTGTGATCGCCGGACACGTTTCCGTACCGGGCATGGGGATGGAGATCGGCGTCAGCGCTCCGCGAGCCGGATGCCAGAGAACTGCCAGCGCGTCTGTGGACCGAAAAAATTGCGATAGGTCGCGCGGATGTGGGACGCGGGCGTCACCGCGGACCCGCCGCGAAGCACCATCTGGTTCGACATGAATTTCCCGTTGTATTCACCCAGCGCACCGGGCAGAGGATAAAAGCCGGGATAGCCGACGTAGGGGCTTTGTGTCCACTCCCAAACATCTCCAAAGAGCTGCACCGGATCGCTCCCGGTGGCTTGCTCGCAGGCGTCCGGATGCAGGCGTCCGCTCTCCAGAAGATTGCCTTCTACGGGTATTCGCCATGCAGCAACCTCCCATTCGGCTTCGGTCGGGAGCCGCTTTCCTGCCCAGTGGGCAAAGGCCTCCGCCTCAAAATAACTGACGTGACACACCGGCGTCGCCAGCAGATCCTCGAGTGGGAGGTATCCGTGCAAGGTATAAATCTGCCAGCTCCCGTCCAGGCGGTCCCAGTAGAGTGGCGCATGCCACCCCTGCGCCTGCACGGTATCCCACCCGGCGGAGAGCCAATATTCAGGCTTCCGGTATCCGCCGGCTTCCATGAACTCCAGATATTCAGCGCAGGAGACTGGACGGGACGCAAGGCGGAAGCCGCGCAGATACTCCGGATGCCGCGGCAGTTCATTATCGAACGCGAAACCCGCTCCATCGGAGCCGATCTCGATGAGGCCGCCTTCGTAGTCAATCGCCGTCGGCGGTTCAAGCGATGAAGCGGCCGGCTTCCATCCTCCGTCTGAATACGAAGGATGCAGAGGATTGGACCACAATGCGTGCTTCATATCCATGACCAGCAGTTCCTGGTGCTGCTGCTCATGGTTCAGTCCAAGGACAATTCTCGACAAAACATCCGGATTTGAATTCGCATCCGGCCGCTGCATCAGGATGTGCATTCCCTCTTCAACATGACGCCGGTAGTGAAAAATCTCTTCTGCTCCCGGCCGAGAAAAAGACGAACGCGTCTTCTTCTCAGGCTGTTTCGAGACCGCGTTGTAGTAGCTGTTGAACAACCAGCGGAAATCGGGATCATACTCACGATAACCGGGCAGGAACTCGCGCAGAAGGAAGGTCTCGAAAAACCAGGTGGTGTGCGCCAAGTGCCACTTTGCCGGGCTGGCGTCCGCGCAGGACTGCACCATCATGTCTTCCGGCGATAGCGGCGCGCAGAGCCTCTCGCTCTGTTGCCGTACTTTGGAGAACTTTTCGCGGATGAGGGAGGACTCGGCTATTTCGCTGACAGACGCCATAATTGATACCTCCTCTATGAGAGAAGCTCATCGGGTTGGTGTTGCCTGCAACGCCAATTTTTACCCCCGGGCGTGCCGGAGATCGTAATCTTTCTTGAAAAGCTCGTGAAAACCCGCTGAAATCTCTCGGGCGGTGATCTACTTGCCCCGACTGAGCAAACGGGCCAGAAGATAGGCCGCTCCCGCGGCGATACCTCCGATCAGAGCCGTCTGCAGTGCGCTGCGGAGTGTCCCGCCTCCGGTCAGGCGGCCCTTCACGCCGCCGAAGACAATCAACGCGAGCACGGTAATGACGACTGACATTTCCAGGGCCATCTGCGGAGCCCAAACCATATAGGGAATCAGAGGGATGACCCCGCCGACGATGTACGAGATGGCGATTGTCAGCGCGCTTCGGCTGGCGCGGTTGCTGTGCGGCTCCTCCAGGCCGAGTTCAAAGCGCATCATAAAATCCACCCACGCCTGGGGTCTGCGCTTTAGGGCTTCGAGCACAGGCATACTGGCTTCCCGCTCCACCCCGTATTGCTCAAAGATCTCGTAAATCTCGTCCTCTTCGTCCCGGGGACGCTCAACTATCTCGCGCTCCTCGCGCAACCGCTCACTGCGATAGTGCTCGCTGTCGCCCCGTGCAGCCAGAAATCCGCCGAGGCCCATGGCGATCGATCCTGCCGCAATCTCAGCCAGTCCGGCCAGAACCACAAGATGCGAGGAGTCCACCGCCCCGGAGAGGCCGGCGGCAAGAGCAAACGGAACCGTCAAGCCATCCGACATTCCAATGACTACGTCCCGCACCAACTCGGTCGACTCAAAATGCCCCTCCTCGTGCGACGGAGGCGCGGTGGAGGTGGATTCGGATTGTGTCTGCTGGGACATCCCGGAAGTGTATAGCATTCCCGTAAATACTGTGATCTGATGATGCTGGACTGTGAAAACGGCCTTCGATCCACGCCGTCCGGAGAACACCGCCTCTTGCTGCGCTGAATCTTTTTTGCCGGGACGGCAGGCTGCGGAAGCGAACTCTGCGTCCTTACTCTCGAAGTCCTCGTCTAACTTGGCACAGAGCAGCAGGGGCGATTCCGCGAGTCTTTCCTTCATTTCCTGGCTTCACTTTGTGCTCGACCTGTCAACTAAACCAACCGCTCTGTGGCTGCTCTTCGCTCTTTGCGGAGTCTCCCTTCTCGTCCGGCCGATATCCGCGCAGGAGGATGAGCGAGGTGACCAGGCTGACGAAATTGCTCAGCTCTTCGGCCAGGGTAATGGTATCCGCGGAAGCGTCATTGAGATCGGCTCCAGCAGTTTCATCGTCCGTACCGATGAGGGTGAGAGTTACAAGGTGCTTTACAGTCCCAATACGCGCATCATGAAGGAGCGGCAACCCGCCCACGCCACAGACGTCCACCTGGGCGATGAGTTGATTGCGGCAGGTCAATTGGATAACGAAGCGAGGACGTTGGGTGCGGTTTTTTTATTCGACGTCGACGCAGCCCAAGTGCGCAAGGCTCGCGAGGGATTCGGCAAGACCTGGACCGCCGGCAAAGTAATCGCCATTCAAGATTTGAAGATCACAATCAGCGTGATCGGCGGCAAGGAAACCCAGACGGTCGCAGTGGACGAAAATACCTCGTTTCGCCAGCGCAACGAAAGCGTGACGCTGGCGGACATCAAGGTTGGAGAGTTCATCAGCGCTCGCGGCACAGTCCACGACAAGGTTTTCGCCGCTACCCTGCTTCGCGTCATGGATCCGGGAGAGAGAAGATCGTCGCCGTCGCCCGGCAATCGAGGCGGCTCCGGCCAGGGCGCACCGTCCCCTTTTCCAGCGCCCTCACAACCACGGTTTTAAACAGTCATGAATTTGTTGCTATCAAGCGGGATGGACCCCTCGCGCGGACCGGTCCGGTCTTGCGGGAGACACACTGCCTTCGCACTGCGCTGGCGGGCCGCCCGCGTTCTCCTCGCATTCTGTTCCATAGCTGCGTCCTCGTTCGGGCAAACTGCGATGCAGCCGGGTCCGCCTGCGGCGCCGCTCGACCCGGCAGCGATTGCGCCCGCAGCCTCTCCGGCCGAGAACCTCGCCGGCGGTATCGTGCGCGGCATGGTCCGTTCAGGCAACATCCCGCTGCCCGGCGTCAGCATTACGGCCACGAACACGTTGACCGGCCGGAAATACTCCACCGTGACAGACATCAACGGCGCCTATTCCATGAGGATTCCCGAAAACGGACGCTACGTGCTCAAGACTGACCTCGCCGGTTTTGCTCCGGTTACCAGGGAAGCTCTGCTCAAAGCCTCCAACAGCCCAGCCAGCGTTCAGACGGATTTTCTGCTCATCCTGGCCTCTCGGGCGGCGATGCAGAGCGCCCCGCCATCCGGCGGCGGCTTTCGCCGTTATGCCGGCGCGGGTGCGCAGAACCTCGACCTGTTGAGCGCTCTGGCGGGCGCAGCGAATGTGGGCGCCGACTCGGGAATGATGGGTGCAAATCTGCCATCTCCCGCCAACAATGGAGACTTCTCCAGCGAATCCGTCGCGGTAACCGGCGAAGCTGGCACGACCAGCCCGCTTGCCGGGATCGATATGGAACAGCTCCGGCAGAATGCCGAACTCAACCCGGGCGGCGGACCGGGAGGGCCCGGGGGACCAGGCGGACCAGGCGGACCAGGGGGACAGGGCAGGCCGGGAGGTGATGGTTTCGGCGGGGGCTTTGGAGGCGGCGGTTTTGGCGGGGGCCGCGGTGGGCGCGGCTTCGGCAACTTCCGCAATCTCAGAACAAATCAGCCGCACGGAGCGTTCTATTGGAACGGCATGAATAGCGCGCTCAATGCAGATCCTTTCGCGATCAATGGCGCAGGCGGCCCGCAGCCCAGCTACGCTCAAAATCGCTTCGGCCTGACATTTATAGGTTCTCCCTACATCCCGCGGCTGATCACACACGACAACAAGGATGTGATCTTTTTCAACCTCTCGGGGCAGCGATCGTCGACTCCCTCTGATCAGTACGGCACCGTTCCCACGGCAGACGAACGATCGGGAAATCTTTCCAGCCTCACACAGTTTGGCGCTCCCGTTACGATCTATGATCCGCTGACAAACCGGCCTTTTCCTAATAACACGATTCCGGCATCGCGCATCTCGCCACAGGCAAGCGCTCTCCTTCAGTACATTCCCGGCCCGACCCTCTCCGGCCAGACGCTCAATTACCGGCGCCTCGCTTCGGCCGAAAGCAACAATACGACCGTCGGTTTGCGCTTCATCCACTCCTTCGGCGCGTCCGGCCGGGGCTCGCCCATCATGGGACTGATCCGGCAGTATCTGGGCCAGGGCGGCCCGGGGCTACGGCAGAACATCAGCGCCAACTTCAACTACGTCCACGCAGCCGCGGACGAACTGAACCTTTATCCCGAGTTGGGAGGTAAGCAACAGACCCACCAGTATTCGCTGCAGTTGGGCTATTCCCTGGGAAGGGGGCGGCTGACTAACAACTTCAATGTCAACTGGAACCGCACCAATACCGAACTCAGCAACTTCTTCACCGGGACAACCGATATCGCCGGTCAGATCGGCCTGCAGGGACTGCCCCCGAATCCGCTGCTCTTCGGCTTGCCGAATGTTTCGTTTGCTCCTTTCACCGGGATGAACGAACAGCAACCCACATTTCAGATCAATCAGACCATCTCCCTCTCGGAATCGAGTTCCTGGATTCACGGGAAACACAACATCCGCTTCGGGGCGGACGCACGCCGGGTTCATCTGGATCTTCTGGGGAAGACCGGAAGCGCGACCGGCTCCTACACCTTCACCGGCCTTTTCACCCAGCAGCCGGGCTCCATCGGGAGTGCAAGCGGCTCTACCGGGTCCGCCCTGGCGGATTTTCTTCTCGGTCTGCCACAGCAAACCGCTCTCCAGGCGCCCTACCAGAAGTCCCACCTGCGGGAAAACGTATGGGATGCCTACGCGCAGGACGACCTGAGGCTTCGTCAGAACCTCACCTTTCTTTTTGGGCTCCGCTACGAATACTTTTCCCCGTATTCGGAGAAACATGATCGCCTCTCCACGCTGGATACGGGCAACAACTTCGCGGCAGTCGCAACGGTCTTGCCGAATGGCATAGGCCTCTATAGCGGAAAGTATCCCCGGACCCTGATCTATCCGGAGCATAACGACTTTGCCCCGAGAGTCGGCTTCGCCGCGCGAGTCATGAAAGATACGGTCCTTCGCGGCAGTTATGGGATCAACTACACCGTCGGACAATATCTAAAGTTCGTGCAGAACTTTGCCTTTGAGCCCCCGTACGCGGATGTCCAGACCAATGAGAGCACGGCGCAATCGATCATCACGCTGGTAAACGGCTTCCCGGCGCCGCAGACGGAAGGCAACTATGCGGTCAACAAGCACTATCGGCTGCCCTACGTACAGACCTGGAACCTGAACCTGCAGCGCACCCTCCCTGGGGACATCGTCTTGACCGTCGGCTACAACGGATCGAAGGGAACCCGTCTGGATATCGTCGATGCTCCGGGCCGCACCGCAACCGCGTCGCTCAGCGGCATCCTCTACGACTATGAGGATTCGGTGGCTTTCTCCAACTACAACGCTCTTACGGCAACCGCCCGGCGCCGGCTGCATAGCGGAGTCTCGTTGGGCGGCACCTACGTCTACTCACACTCAATTGATAACTCCAGCTCAATTGGCGGCAACGGGGGCACGGGCCTGACGATCGCGCAGAACTGGCAGGATCTTCTGGCTGAGGAATCCAACTCGAGCTTTGATATTCGGCACCAGTTGAGCGGAAACTTCCTCTATGAGCTTCCCTTCGGGCCAGACACCCATCTGCTGACCAGCGGATGGCTAGGTCATGGCCTCGCCGGCCTGTCGATCTCCGGCAACTTCGATTTCGCCACCGGCGAACCGCTGACTCCGAACTTTGCCTCGAACATCCAGGACGTCGCCCGGGGCAGCACCGGGTCCCTCCGCCCCGACCGCGTGCCGGGAGTGTCGCTCACACAAGGCGGCGGCTCGATCAGAAACTGGTTCAACAAAGGGGCATTCGCCAGCCCGGCGGCCGTTTATGGAACCGCTTCGCGCTTTTCGATTCCCGGTCCCGGCACCGTCTCCTTCAACGCTTCACTTTCGAAGACGATTCGTTTTGCCGAAACACGGACCCTCGAGATGCGCGCAACCTCTGACAATGTCTTCAATACCGTCCAATACTCAGGCGTGAACGCCAGCCTGGGGACGGCCAGCTATGGTCAGGTCATCACGGCTGCAGGAATGCGCCAATTCAGCTTTGTGGCCAGGCTGCGGTATTGATGCTTATCCACGAGGCGCGGCATAAGACCGGCGTGGCCCGGGCAATTGGCGCTCAAGGAAAGCCAGCATGAAGATCACATCCTGTCTCCGCATCTTCGGCTCAGCCTCGGTCGCGCTGCTGGCCGCGCTGCCACTCCCGGCACAACAGCCGGATGCTTCCCAGCCGTCGCCCCGGCAGCAGGGGCAGAACGCGTTCACCCTGAAAGTCAACAGCGACCTTGTGCTCACCAACCTTGTTGTGCGCGACAAGAAGACGGGCCAGTTCGTGCGCGGCCTGACCGCCAAAGACTTCACCGTTCAGGAAAACGGAAAACCCCAGCAGATCACCAGCTTTGATTTCGAAAGCGTCGATCAGGCCGCCCCGCTCAACGAGGCGACAATCAACGGCAAAGCCGGTAGCGGGATTCTGGGAAACATGAACCGCGCCGCCACCTCCGAGCAACTGCGCAACCATCGCCTCATCGTCCTGTTCTTCGACATCACTTCCATGCAACCGGAGGACCTCGAGCGATCGCAGCAGGCGGCGCGGAACTACATCAACCGGCAGATGCAGCCGGCGGACCTCGCCGCAGTGGTCTCGCTCGACAATTCGCTTTCGCTCGACCAGGACTTTACCGCCGACAAACAGTCGCTGCTCCATGCGGTCAGCGCATATTCCGGAACACAGGAGTCGGGATTTCAGGCCGGAGCCACCAGCACCACCAATCAAGTGGAAGACACCAGCTCCTTTACGCCGGATGAGTCGGAGTACAACGACCTCAACACAGACCGCGAACTCTTCGCTATCCAGGACATTTCCCGCTCGCTCGCCTATATCGATGAGAAGAAGTCGCTGCTCTATTTTTCCGGAGGCATACAGCGCGACGGCATCGAGAATCAGGCATCTCTGCATGCCGCAATCAATGCCGCCGTGCGCGCCAACCTTTCCATCTACTCGGTGGATACCCGCGGACTGCAGGCCATCTCCGCTTTAGGTGACGCGACCACGGGAAGTCTGCGCGGCACCGGCGGATTTAACGGAGCAGCACTACAGAACAACATCGATTCCAATTTCAACACTCAGGAGGTCATGGCTACGCTCTCCTCCGATACCGGCGGCAAGGCGTTCTTCGACTCCAACGATTTTTCTCCTGCGTTTGAGCGCATCCAGCAGGATACTTCGGCGTACTACGTGCTCGGCTTTCGTTCCACCGATGCGAGGCGCGACGGCAGGTATCGGAAGCTAGCGATCAAAGTCGATCGGCCGGATGTCAGAATCGAGTACCGCCCCGGATATTATGCCCCCGCCGACTTCAAGCACTCGACCAGGGAGGATCGCGAGCGGGAGCTCGAAGAAGAGCTGGCAAGCGATCTGCCTGCTACTGACGTGGAACTCTATCTGCAAGCCTATTACTTCCGCAGCGATGCCGGAACGGGACCGGAGCGTTTTGATGTGCCCGTCTCCCTCATCGTGCCCGGGTCACAGATTCCCTTCATCAAGGGTGGCGACCGCAGCAAAGCTACGCTGGATATCATCGGTGAAGTCAAGAATCCTGCCGGGCAAGACATCGCGGATGTGCGCCAGACGGTCAAGCTTACGGTCGACGACTCTCAGCAGGTATCGCGGAAAAACATTCAATACACCACGTCGTTTTCGCTGCCTCAGGGAAAATATCATTTGAAGTTCGTGGTGCGAGAGAATCAAACCGGCCGCATGGGCTCCTTCGAAGCGGATATCAGCCTGCCTGAAATGAAGAAAATCCCGCTCAAGCTCAGCTCCGTGGTACTGGCAAGCCAGCGTATTCCGGAAAGCAAGAGAGACGCCAACGACCCTCTGACCAACGGCGGCTTCACCTGGATACCCAACCTCGCCCACGTCTTTCGCACCGATCAGCATCTCTATATGCTCTACGAAGTCTATGACCCCACGGCGGCGGCGCGTGCGGCCGGCATGGGCGCGGAGCCGGACTCCCATGCTGAACGCCGGAGCGCAGGCATTCAGGTGCTGACCAGTATCGAATTTCTCCAGGGGACGACCAAGGTTTTCGAAACACCCCTGGTGCAGGCGGGGAATCTGAACATCCCCGGCCGCAATGCAGTAGCCTTCGCCTTTGACATCCCACTCGCTCAGCTCAAGCCCGGACTCTACATCTGCCAGATCAACGTCATTGACGACGCAGGAGGCAGTTTCAGCTTTCCCCGTCAGGCGCTCGTGGTCCGCCCGGCGCAGGCAGCAGCACCGCCCGCGGTTCCCGCTGCGCCCTCCGGCCCAAACCGTTAAGCCCTCGGGCGGACTCTCTGCCGCCCGCACCCGATCTGCAGCCGGTTCCTTCGTCAGGATGAGCTGGGTTTGTACGGGCAGTGGCGGCAGCCGGAATGGCAGCAACTCCCCCGCTTCCGGTGGTAGTGCTCGGTGAACACCATGTATGGCCCCTCGTAGTAGAAATCTTCACCCTCCCGAAGCGGCTCCCGCCCAGAGGTCTGCCTGTCCTCCGAGCGACTCTGCGGAGGCTGATCCGCTGACCGAGGCATGGCTGGATCCTGCATGTTTCTATTCTCTCAGGAAGTCCAGCCAATTCTTCCCATGTGGTCCACCAAGCAGCCGCCCCATGCGCAGATTCCGGCACAGGCGCCCTTTGCCGGGGCGTCCGCTCGTGGAGAGGATGGCGAATGAAATCTTCCCTGCCAAGTAACAACTCATCGATCGTCATGCATTGAGCCCAAGTTATTCCCGCCGCATACCCACCCGACGCCTTAAGAGGAAATACTCTTTTTCTTAAAACATTCAGCCGGTCGAAACCGAGTCTCATCCTGAACTCGACCTTTCTTCTCGACCCTGGCTTCGCGAGTGAAACGGATTCCTGCTGCGGTGATCCAGATCACATACAATGCGAACCCTCGCTGAGTTACATAGCTAGTTAGATTGTGCTTGGGAAACGTTGTTGCACGTCAATGCGCAGACCATGGAGGGCACGATAGTGCGCGATCTCGACAGAGCCCGATTGCCGGATCTTACCGCCCGAGCCCCGATGCGAATTCCCTGGCGGAGAAAGCCGCGCGGCTATTCAGGACTTCTCGAGATACCAGCCTTGTTTTTGCAACTCTTCATCGATCCGGACGCCGCGGGTCAGAATTCGCGACTCGCGGGTTATGACTCCAAGTGGTGGCTCGAGCAGATATATTCGCCCAAACCTTTTTGGTCCAAGGAGGATTTATGAAATACAGCATTCCGGCAGCACTTCTGGCTATGGCTTTGGCAGCAACGGCCCAGGGAGGAACCATTCACGGAAAAGTTTCAGGGCCTAAGGGGGAGTCCGTGGTCTATCTGGATGCACCTGGGAAGACTTTCCCGGCGCCGACGCAGCATCCCGTCATGGATCAAAAAGGCCTCATGTTTGTGCCGCATGTCATGGTCGTGCAACAAGGCACCACGGTCGAATTTCTCAACAGCGATAGCGTGGCCCACAACGTGTTCTGGGTATCGGTCGGCGGCAACAAGAAATTAGGGCACAACATGGGAACCTGGCCACAGGGAGAGAAACGAAGCTTCAAATTCGACAATCCGGGCGCGATTCCGCTGCTCTGCAATGTCCATCCAGACATGGCCGGATACATCATTGTGTCTCCGACTCCCTACTTCGCCGAGACGGATAAGTCGGGAGATTACCACATTGATAACGTTCCGGATGGAAGTTACACCCTGAATGCCTGGCATGAGGGAGCCAAGCCTCACTCCGGCCCGATTACTGTCTCCGGCGATACCAAGGGGGACATAACTCTCAGCAAATAGAGCATGTCCTCAGAAAGCAGGGTATCAGTCTTCCGAGGTGCGGACGAGGTCATCATGCTGAAACGCTACGAAAACAAGACAGTAGACGTGGATTGGCTGAACAGCAACTTTCCATGCATGATGGCCTGTCCCGCGCATACCAACGCCGGCCGCTATGTTGCGCTGATCGCCGAAGGCCGATATGAGGAGGCTTACCGGTTCGCACGCGACCCGAATCCCCTGGCCAGCATCTGCGGAAGGGTTTGCGCACATCCTTGCGAGACGGCTTGCCGCCGCGGATCGATCGACCGCCCCATCGCGATCCGCGCTCTTAAGCGCTTTCTCACCGAGCGGCATGGGCCGGAGTCGAAGCGGCCTCTGGATGTCAATGCGGGTCGAGGGCAGCAGAAACTTCCCTTCAAGATCGCGGTAGTTGGAGGCGGGCCGGTTGGGCTCTCCGCCGCTCACGATCTCGCCCTGATGGGTTATTCCGTCACGATCTTTGAAGCCGCCCAGGTGGCGGGCGGAATGTTGTACCTGGGCATCCCCGAATACCGCCTGCCGCGAAGCGTTGTGGAAGCCCAGGTGCGGGAGATCCTGGCGACGGGGAGCATTGATCTCAAACTGAACCATGCGGCGGGTCGCGATTTCACGGTCTCTGACCTGCGCCATCAGGGCTTCGATGCCGTCCTCTTAGCGGTGGGCGCCCATCGCAGCCGCGACCTGAGCATTCCCGGCGTGGATCTGGACGGCGTACACAAGGGCATCGACTTCCTGCTGAATGTAAATCTCGGATATCAGTTCACCATTGGCAAGAAGGTGATCGTGATCGGCGGCGGGAACGTCGCGATGGATGTGGCCCGTTCCGCAGCCCGCGAAGTGCTCCGTCAACATGCGGCCGGAGTGGAGCAGCAGGAGCCGTCCCGGGAAAACGTGGAGGCAGTAGCGACGCGAGAGATGGTGGACGTCTCGCTCTCCGCTCTGCGCCTGGGCGCGCAGGAGGTGCATCTGGTATGCCTTGAGAGCCGCCAGGAGATGCCAGCGGCTCTCGAGGAGATTGCGGAAGCGGAAGAGGAAGGAATCATTCTTCATCCTGGCCTGGGTCCCAATCGAGTTCTGGGAGAGAACGGAAAGGTCGCGGGGCTGGAGGTCTTAAAGACCAGGTGGGTCTTTGACCAGAGCGGACGATTCAATCCAGCGTTCTATGAGGGAAGCGAGACCGTTCTCTCATGCGACACCATCATCATGGCAATTGGCCAGGCGCCCAGGCTGGACTTCCTGAGACCGGAAGACGGAGTGGAGATCTCCCGGCGTGGTCTGATCGCAGTGAATCCGCGCACGCTGATGACCTCTGCCGAAGGCATCTTCGCCGGCGGAGATTGTGTCTTCGGACCCCGCCTGATCATCGACAGCGTGGCGGATGGCAAACGCGCCGCCATCGGAATCGACGAATATCTTCGCGGTCTCGAACATCCGGAGCCGGTCCTCGAAATCGAGGTCCTCAAACGCCACAGCATGCCGCTCAACATCCTTGATCTCTTACGGCAGCCGATTCCCACACTGCCGCTCGATCGCCGCACCGGCGTGACCGAAGTGGAGCTGGACCTCGACGAGCAGAGCGCGCAATTGGAGGCGCAACGATGCCTACACTGCTGGGTCAATACGATCTTCGAAGGTAACGTCGAGGACGGAAGCCTCTGCATCCTGTGTGGCGGATGCATCGATGTCTGCCCGGAAAACTGCCTTGAGCTTGTCAGTCTCGATCGCTTTCAGTTCGAACCGGAGGTTGTACAGCAGCTTATAGACAAGGAAGCACTTTTAAAGGTGGAACTGGACGGCGTCAGGGCAGACGAGCTTGGGGTCGTCGCCGGCTCGGTGATGCTGAAGGACGAAACTCGCTGCATTCGTTGCGGCCTTTGCGCGATGCGCTGTCCGGTCGGGACCATCACCATGGAGTCCTACAACCTGCTTCCCGCTGAACCAACAGGTCTGATTTCCATTGAGGCGATCGACGGGCCGTTCCGAGCCGCAGCCGAGAAGAAGTGAGGGCATTCATGGCAGACGAGAGCAAATCCATACCTCCGGAGAACGCGCAGGAGATCAGCCGCCGGAAATTCTTTACCAGGATGGGCGTCGGATCCTTGGGCATAGCCGCAGCCGGGACGCTGAGCTTTGCCTACCAGTTCCTCTCGCCCAATGTGCTCTATGAAGCCTCTCCCATCATCAACGTGGGAAAAGCAGAGAGCTATCCACTGGACTCCGTCACCCTCGATGCGAATTCTGGGATCTACCTCGTCCATTTGCAGCAAGGGTTCTTTTCGCTGAATGCCATCTGTACTCATCTGGGCTGCCTGACGGCCTGGAAGCCGGACCTGGGCATCATCGCCTGCCCGTGCCACGGCAGCAGATTCAGCCGCGAGGGACAAAAACTGGCCGGCCCAGCACCCAAGCCCCTGCCATGGCTCAGGACCTGGTTGAGCGATGACGGCGACATCATGGTGGACCGGTCCACAACCATACCTCCCTTTCAATTTCTGAGGGTCTGATCATGGCAGACAGAGACGAAAGTTATCTTGAGCGCCTGCAGCGCACGCGAGTCTGGCGCACCATCTTCCGCAGCGGTACAGGCTCCAGCACCCTGCATCGCGCGCTTGCCATTCAGCAGAATGTCTTCCTGCATCTCTTTCCGACCAAGGTCCGCAGACGGATGCTTGGCTTCCGTGCGACGTGGTACCTGGGGACGATGACCCTTGGAACCTTCGCCCTCCTGGTGATTACCGGGATCCTGCTGATGCTCTACTATCATCCGTCGGCGCCGCAAGCCTATGCCGATGTAAAAGATCTAAAGTTTGTCGTCTCGTCCGGGCTGTTTCTGCGCAACCTTCACCGCTGGTCCGCGCACACCATGGTATTTCTCGCCCTCGCCCATCTGTTCAGAGTCTTTTATCGCGGCGCTTATCGTCCTCCTCGCGAATTCAATTGGGTCGTCGGCGTGATTCTACTGCTGATTACTCTTCTCCTGAGTTACACGGGATACTTGCTTCCCTGGGATCAGCTGGCATTCTGGGCAATCACTGTCGGTTCTAACATCTCGGCTACCGTGCCGGTTCTGGGCAGTAAATTCCACTTCCTGATGCTTGGAGGAAATCAGGTCAATGCCAATGCTCTGCTGCGCTTTTATGTGCTGCACTGCGTCATCCTGCCGCTCGCGGCGGCTCTCTTCGTGATGGTTCATTTCTGGCGGATCCGCAAGGACGGTGGTCTCTATGTGCGGCAGAGCGAACCCGTTCGGGAAGATCTGCAGCCGGCGGCGCCAGCTGCGATGGAGCGGCCATGACAGAGCCGAAGGACTTTACCGCCGGGATCGGTTCAGATGTCAGAAGGTCGCAAAGACGCGTTCTGTTTGTTACGCGCAGAACCTCCGCCCATGTAAAGAGCGTTGATGAAGAGCAGGTCCAGACATATCCCGAAGCTTTGCTTCGCGCGGCCCTGGCGGTCGAGCTCCTCACGATCGCCCTGGTGCTGATCTCGTTGTTATTCAACGCGCCGCTCGAGGGTCTCGCCGACCCTACCAACACGCCAAATCCAGCGAAGGCTCCTTGGTATTTCCTTGGCCTGCAGGAGTTGCTGCACTATTTTCCTCCTGTCGTAGCCGGCGTCTTGATTCCGACCGTGCTGGTCGTCGCTCTGGTAGTGATTCCCTACTTCAATATGAACATTGAGGCCGACGGGTTGTTCCTGAAGAACCGTCGCCGCTACCTCAGCATTTTTTACGTCGTGGCAGCGGGCCTCTCCGCATTCCTCTGGTTTTTTGAGGTCTACGTGGCGCTGATCCCCACGTTGATCGTCGCCGCCTCCATGCTTGTGGCCGCATTCAGCACTCCCCAGTCATCCCAGCCTTTTCGCCGCTATCTGGCTGCGAAGCCGGTTTCGTGGTGGATCATGACCTGGTTTCTTTTCGAACTTGTGGTGTTGACAGCAGTGGGTACTTTCTTTCGTGGGCCAGGCTGGTCATGGGTATGGCCATGGAGGAGCTAAATGCAATCCGTCAAAGCTAAATTCGCGTCCTCCTGGCAGACCTGGTTCCGCAACCCGATTCGCCCCTTCGGTGTTGTCAGTCTTGTTCTGCTGATCGTTTTGGCTATCGCCCCGGCAAAGAATCATTTCAGCGAGTGGCGCCACTATCAACACCAGTACCTCGCGCTCATTCGCGATCGCGGCGATGCGCTTACGCTTCAGCGCCACTTTCAGGGAGGAATTCGACAGATCTGGCTGCCGCAGCTCGGCGTGGTCGACCGCTGCCAGAGCTGCCATACCGGCCTCGCAGAAACCAGCCTTGTGGACGTGAGCACGCAGCCATTCCGCAAGCATCCGGTCATCCCTCACACTCTCGACGAGTTCGGCTGCGTGATGTGCCATCGTGGGCAGGGCGCGGCCACCACCGTGGCAGAAGCTCACCACAGTACGCTGGCGCAGGAGGAACCCATTCTTCCGGCGCGCTATATCGAGTCCTCCTGCGGGCAATGCCATCATGCTCCGCTGGCTGGAACCCCGAAGCTCAATCAGGGCCGGGAGTTGCTTGCGCGATACGGCTGTGTGCGCTGTCACTCAATCTCCCTCCCGGACGGGAGCGCCGTCGCCGCAGCGGATGCCCCTCCACCTCTGACTCATATTGCGGACAAGACCAGCCGGGAGTGGATTTATGCATGGCTGAAAGATCCATCCAGCTACTCCGCATCGGCGACGATGCCTAATTTTGAGCTGAGCGGTGACGACGCCAGAGATATTGCCTCTTTTCTGATCGCCAACAGCGTGCCTGCCGCCGGTGATACCGCGGGCGTCGCAGCCGCGCAGTCGCAACAACCTGCTGATCCGGCCGCCGGGGCGAGCTTGTATGGCGAGGCCTTCTGTGCCTCTTGCCATGCTGTACAGAATGCGGCCGGCAATCTCGTAGGCGGAGATATCGGTCCGGAGCTGACCAGGATCGGCAGCAAGGTTAAACCGGAATGGCTGCAGGCGTGGCTGCGGGACCCGCGGACCTACAATCCGAACACGCCGATGCCGCATTACCGGTGGACAGACCAGCAGCTCAGCATTCTCACCGGCTATCTGGAAAGTAAGACAGACTCCGATTTGCTCGCAAATGTACACCTTGGACCGGCCACGCCTAAGCAGGTCGCGCATGGGAAGGCCTTGGTCATGGAGTATGGCTGCGCCTCCTGCCATGAGATAGGCGGTATCAGGAAGCCGGATAACTTTGCGCCGGATCTGAGCCGGGTAGGCAGTAAGCCTGTGGCGCAACTGGTCTTCCTCTCCGGCATGCAGCATACGCTGCCGGAGTATCTGGCGGGCAAGATCCGTCATCCTCGCGCTTTCGGCCCCGGCCTGCGGATGCCACAGTACAGCTTCACGCCGGCGCAAGTGGACGCTTTGACGACGGCTTTGCTTTCCCTCACAGACCGCAGCTTTAGCTTGCCCTCTCAGTTACAGACTCCGCCGCCGCGGTCTTCTCATTATGAGCCTGCGGGAAAAGCCGGGCAGTTGATGGCGGAGTTGGACTGCTTTGCCTGTCACCGCATCAATGGCCGTGGCGGCGACATGGCGCCCGACCTCACCTGGGAAGGTACAGCGGTCCAGCGCCAGTGGCTGGATGACTTCCTGAAGAATCCGAACACGCTGCGCCCCGCGCTGATCCGCCGAATGCCGAAGTTCAATCTCTCCGACAGTGAGCGCGTTGAGCTGACGGACTACATCATGACGGTCTATCAGACCCCTGCATTTGATCGCGATTCCATGCCGCTGAGCGGATACTCGCCGGCGCTGGTCGAACAGGGCCGGCAACTCTTCTATTCGAAGTACGCTTGCCAGGCATGCCATATCGTGAACACGCATGAAGACAAGGGCTACATCGGCCCCCCTCTTACCGAGGTTGGCGCCCGTCTCAGCCCAGCCTGGATTTATCACTGGCTGAAGGACCCTCAGGCGTTGCGGCCTGGGACGATCGAGCCCAATCAGGGGATAAGCGACCAGGACGCCCGCGCTCTCACGGCGTTTCTGATGGCACAAAAGGCGCCCGGAACACAGGAGGCGAAGAAATGAAGCGGAACCTGTGGATTCCCGCAATGCTGGCATTGGCGATCGTCATTGGATGCACGCGAAGATCAACCCCTGCTCCGGCGCTTCATGCTGTGGCCGCCGGCTCTGCCCTCGTGGAATCGAGCGGAGGAAAGCAGTTAGGAACGCCGGGCACGCAGTTGCCTCAGCCGTTCGTCGCCCAGGTCAACGATCAACACGGGAACACGGTCACCGGCGCGCTGGTCCGGTTCAGCGGTAGCGGCGGCATGACCTTTGATCCTGCTGAGGGTCTGACGGATTCAAGCGGGCAGATCAGCACCAATGTCACGCTCGGAGATACGGCAGGCCGTTATGAGATGACAGCCACGTCGCCCGATAAGTCCGGCAAGCTGTTCGTTCTCACCTCGGCTGAGTTGGCAGCCGGATATCAACAGCAGCTTGGCTATGAACTGAATGAGAATTATTGCGCGCGCTGCCATGATCCTGAGTCTTCACCGGAGCGAGTCTCCAATTATGACAACCTGGCGGTGAAGCCGCACGCCTTCACCGAAGGGGAGATGCTCAATAAGATGAGCACCGCGGATCTGACCGCCGTCATCAGCCATGGCGGCCCGGCACTGAACGGTTCGGCCCTCATGCCGCCCTACGGTTCGACGCTTAGCAAGGCGGAGATTCAGGCTTTGATTGCATACATCCGTCTCGTATCCGATCCCCCCTACCGAGTCTCCGGGGTGGTGTATGCAAAACGATAAAGATTAGCCGCGTCTGCTGCCACGCGTGTAAGACATGCGGAGCCTCAGGCCGGGAAACGTTGTCAGAAGGAGGGTTCATGAGACGGAACAGCTTACTCTTGTTGGTTACGATGTTTTCTGCTTTGTGGGGATCAGTCCCGAGCGCAAAGGCGCTGCCGAGTTATGCGCGCCAAACTGGCTTGCCATGCAGCGGGTGCCATTACACACCTCCGGAATTGAACGCCGCCGGCCGGCTATTCAAACTGATGGGCTATATTGATAGGGCAAAGAACATCGATATTACCGCTCCTTCCGACAAGCGCCACGGAGGACTGGATATGCTGACTGTCCTGCCTCTCGGCGCGTGGTTCGAGACCTCGCTGACAAGCACGAAGGCTCCTCAACCCGGAACGCAGAACGGGAACTTCGAATTCCCTCAGGACATATCGCTCTTTCTCGCCGGCGCCTGGTCCACACACCTTGGAAGTTTTCTCCAGGTAACCTACGATGCGCAGGCCGATCACTTTGGGATGGATAACACGGATATCCGCTACGCTCGGAAGAGACAACTTGGAGGGAAGGAGTGGGATTTGGGACTTACTCTCAACAACAATCCTACCCTGGAGGATCTCTGGAATAGTACGCCGGCATGGGGATTCCCATTTATCCTGAGCGATTCAGCCCCAACTCCCACAGCGGCTCCAATCATTCAGGGCACCCTGGCGCAGGATGTTGCGGGACTGGGCGGCTATACGATGTGGGACCAGCATCTGTATTTCGCGGGGACAATCTATCGTTCGGAGCACATTGGAAGCTCGCAGCCCACCAATGGGCAGGGCCTGCCCTTCAACATCCGCGGCGTGGCTCCCTATTGGAGGGTTGCCTGGCAGCAGAATGGCCGGAAAGATAACCTCGAAATCGGCGCTTACGGAATTCACATGAAATCCACGCCGGGCGCCATCACCGGGCCGGAGGACGGCTATACGGACTGGGGGCCGGATTTTCAATACGACAGAGTTCTGGGCAAGGATGTGCTCTCGCTGCGCGGTACCTATATCAGGGAGAATTCATCTCTGGTCGCAAGTCTGGCCGCCGGAGCTGCGGAACAGAGCAGGCATCATTTAGATACCGGCAATGTCAATGCCGAGTATCACTTTGGAAACCGCTATTCAGCTAATTTTGGCTGGTTCACGACCTCGGGCACGGCGGACCCGTTGTTATATGCCCAGAGTGCAGTCTCCGGGAGTGCGAACGGCAGCCCCAAGAGCAGCGGGTATATCTTCAACTTCTCGATCTGGCCGATACAAAATCTCGACCTGGCAGTGCAATACACCGGCTACACGCGATTCAACGGAGCCGGCACGAACTATGACGGCCTGGGCCGCAATGCGGGCGACAACAACACAGTCTACATACTGTCGCGATTCGTCTTTTAATTCCAACCGGGCGCCCGTCCCGCTTTGCCGATGGAGAGTGGGATGGGCAGCCCTTTCCTACCCCCGCCGAATCGGTAGTCCCTGAAAGCAGAGGCTATACCCCGGTATCGAGCCGGAAAGACTCCTCGTAGGGCTCAACGGGGTAGCCCTTGGCCTTCCATGCTTCCAGGCCACCCTTCAGAAACTTCACATGAAAGAACTTGAGCGCCCGGACCCGCCTGGAGACTAATTCGCTGGTTTTGTCGCTCGGACAAGTGCAGTAGAGCACCGTATCCTGGTCCCTGGGAAGGAGCCACGGCTGCTCCATCAGCTCTTTTGGAGGAATCCGCTTTGCTCCCGGAATGATTTCGGAGTTTGCCAGAAGATCCAGCGGCTGCCGAACATCGTAGAGCAAAACATTCTTCTTCGCTTGCATCATCTCGTAGAGGGTCTCGGGGTCAACGCTGTTCTGCTCCGTCAGGCGGCGTTCCCGTTTGCGCCTGATCCAAAGAGCCAGCCAGACGCTGAGCCCGGCAAGAAAGACAATCGTCAAGTCCAGCGAGCCTCTCATTTCCCCTCCTCACGCTCACTGACGTGATTCGTCGAGAAAGAAAAAGATTCTCCCTTTTCTTGCGGAAATCGCCGAAACAAGGCACCGGGTATCGCGGTTCTCTTCGTTCAAACGGCCGTCAGTGCAGAGCCAAGCTCCTGCGCCGATACGCGGCCGGCAGTGAAGAGAACGGACTTTCCAGGCACGGCAGGGGGCCGTTCCCCTGGTACGACAACTCCCACCAGGTTCAGAGGATCGGCCGCGGCCACTGTTACGGGCCCATCTGCGCCATCGTGCTTTCTCATCTCGCGGAGAGCATCCACTGCTTCGGGCAGTGCAAACTGTTCGCCGCTGAATCCGTCAACAAACCTGCCTCCGCGAACGGTTCCGCGCGATTCCAGCCGGCGAAACATGGCCAGCAGCTCGCGCCAGCGGGGAGCAGCGGATTCGCGTTCCAGCAGATCGCGAAATACCACGCCGTAACGCCGCAGAAGCATACTGCAAGCGGACTCTATTCCTGCTTCCTGCCATTCCGTCCGAGCCTTCCTGCCGTGCGCCGCATCATCGCCCGGATTCCCCAAAGGCTGAAGCAGACCCCATCGTCCCGCTGTCGTCCGAGGACGCTTTGCCGTCTTCATTCCGCCTTGAAAGGCCGCCTTCCGCCGCGGGTCAATGAGAACCCGCAGGCTGTCAAAGCCATCGGCGGTGGCCAGACCGGCCGCGACCAACTCCCAAAGCGCTCGATTTGCTTCCTCCGCCTGCACCCCTAATCCGCGTACCAGATCGTTCGCGAAGATTGCCCCCTGCTGTGTCAGGCAAGCACGCACCCGACAGGCCAATTCGCTCAGGCACCCGCGCAGCACTGCCTCCGGAATCTCCCGGTCAGCCAGGCAGAGATCCAGCCACTGCGCCTCTTCGCGTACAAAGAAGGTGATCGGAGCCATGCTGGTCGGGACAACGCGCCGCGGCGCGGAGAAGGCCGCGCTTTGCGAAGAAAAGGCTGGATGCGGGGAGATCCTGCCCCACCCCACTTCCCCCTGCAGACATAGACTGTCCAGCCATCGGGGATCATATCCGGCAACTCTCCCGGGCAACAGCGTCCGTTCCCATTCGATCGCGGGCGCCTCAAATCCCTGCAGGAGCCGCAGCGCTTCAAGAACGCCCTGCTCTCCCAGAAGCTGGCGCTGGGGCGCCACCCGCTGCCAGCGCAGAAGAAACTGCATGTAGATGGCCGGCGAAACAGGCTCAATCTGACGGCGCAATCCGGCGAGCGTCTTTTTGTGGATTCGCTGCAGCAGGCGTCGCTCGCACCATTCCACATCTTCGTCCCCCGCCGGCGCGGCCGTTCCTTCAAAGATGCCGCGCAGGATCGTGCCCTGCATCTCGAGAGCGACCATGGTGCGCCAGATCGCCGCCGGCTCTATCCCCAGCCGCTGGCCAAGGGAGCGCGAAGTCACCGGTCCGAGAATGGCCATCCAGCCCTGCACGGCCATGCGCACCACATCGTCGGGCACTAAGGACTTTTCCCCACCAGCAAACGGATGTGGCCGTTCCAGGCAAGCAAGTTCCCGCTCCAAAGCGACAGCAGGCCAGAGAGCCCGAAGGTGCTCGACGCGCTCGGCGGCCACCAGGGACTCGTTCCCGGCATGCTGCGCGACGCACGCCCGTCCCTGCGCCTCCAGCCGGGAGAAGAACAGCGGCCAATGCGCGGCGCCTTCGGCCTCCAGCAGAGACACGGGAGCGACGACCAGAGAGCAGAGCAGGTCGTGGAGTTCATGCTCGTCCCGCACGTCCGGCCAGCATTGCTCGCGCGTTTCCCGGATCGAGGCTGGATCGAGCCTGCCGACCTCGCCCAAGGCCCGGTCCGGCGCGAGTCCGCGCATGCTGACGGCACGCGCCCTGCGCTCTTCCAGAGGCGCGTCATCGAGAAAAGCATAAGGATTGGCGTTAAGGATCTCGTGCGCGAATGCGGAGGGAGAAACGGTGTCCACCGACAGGCAGCGAATCGTGCCGGTGCGAATGCCCTTTAACAGTTCGATCAGACCCGACAGATCGAGCGCCTCCCCGAGGACATCTTTCATCACCTCGCGGATCAGCGGATGATCGGGAATCTGGATATCACCCTGGATATTCTCCTGGCAGGCGGCGACCTGCGGAAACACGCTGGCCAGCAGATCGTCGGAGCGCGTTCTCTGGATCTGGGGAGCGATGCGCTTCCCCTTATGGAACCGTAACAGTTGCAATGAGCGGCTTGCATCCCAGCGCCAGCGCGAGCGGAAGATAGGTGAATCCAACGAGGCCTGCTCCAGCAGCTCAGTCACCGTTTGTTCGGTGAGAAATGCGAACACGTCGCTCAAGGGAAAACTGTGCTGCTCGGCCAGGGAGATATTGAGGCCGTTGTCCGTGGCCGCGGCCTGCAGCTCGAAGTTGAATCCACGGCAAAAGCGCTTTCTCAAGGCCAGGCCCCACGCTTTATTGATCCGGCCGCCGAAGGGAGAGTGCAGGATCAACTGCATTCCTCCGCCCTCGTCGAAAAAGCGCTCCGCTATCAGCGTATTGAGCGTGGGCACAGCGCCCAGGACAGCCCGCCCGGCGGCAACGTAGCCGATCATCTGCTCGGCGCCGGAGTCGTCTACCGCGCACTCCTCCTTCAGCCATGCGACCGTCTCGGCTACCTGCGCGTTCGTCTGGCTTACATATCCCGGCAGCACGTCGCCGGTTCGCTCGCTGATCTCCAGGCGCAGCTCCGAGACAAAACGGCACAACTCGGAGGTCCGCTGGGGAGCCTCGCCGCGCCAAAAGGGCACGGTCGGCGGTTGACCGTGGGCATCCTCAACCAGCACACGGCCTCCGCTTTCCACTCTTTGAATCCGCCAGCTCATATTGCCGAGGAGGATCACGTCTCCCGCCGAGGACTCGACAGCGAAGTCTTCATCCAGGGTGGCAATCTGCAGGCCCTCGGGCTGAACGATAACTGAAAAGAGCGCCGTGTCGGGAATGGAGCCCCCGTTGGAGACGGCAATGGTTCGCGCACCGCGCCGCGCCTGCAAGCGGCCATTCACGCGATCGCGCAGCAGGTACGCTCCATACTGCCCCCGCGCCGCCTGGATGCCTTCGGTGAGCAGACACAGAATCTCCTCATACTCCAGGCGCGTCAGCCCGGAGTAGGGCTGCGCCCGGCGCAGCACGTCATAAAGCGTGTCTTCTTCCCACGGTTCAGCCGCGCAGGCCGCGACAATTTGCTGCATGAGCACATCGATCGGGCAGGGAGGGATCTCCAGCCGGTCGAGAACGCCGGCGCGCATTGCCCGGACGAGCGCGGCCGACTCCACCAGGTCATCGCGCGTGGTGACGAAGAACCGGCCCTTGGGGATCGCGCCTCGCCAATGGCCTGCGCGCCCGACGCGCTGCATGGCCGCGGCGATCGCCCGCGGAGAGCCTACCTGGCAAACCAGTTCGATCGAACCGATGTCAATGCCGAGTTCGAGAGACGCGGTCGCCACGAGCAACCGGATCTCACCATTTTTGAGCTTGCGCTCGGCTTCGAGGCGCAGCTTGCGCGAGAGGCTTCCATGGTGCGCAGCGACATTTTCCGCTCCAATCCGCTCTCCGAGACAGAAGGCCAATCGCTCGGCCATGCGCCGCGTATTGACGAACACCAGAGTGGAACGATGCTGGCCGGCCAATTCGGCCATCCGGGAGTAGACGTCATCCCAGATGGCGTTGCTGGCAACCGGTCCCAGTTCTCCGGATGGCACTTCAATCCCCAGGTCAAGGACGCGTCGCTGGCCGACCTGGATGATTGCCACCTCGGGAGCACGCCGGCCGCCGAGAAAGTCGGCCACCAACTCGATGGGATTCTGTGTGGCGGAGAGTCCGATGCGCTGCGGCGGACCCGCTCTTCCGGTCACAAACGCCCCCGGACTGAGCCGATTCTCTCCGCAGACCAACGCATCGAGACGCTCCAAAGTCAGGGTCAGATGAGCACCCCGTTTGTCATCGGCTACGGCATGGATTTCGTCGACGATGACCGTTTCCACATGGCGCAGGTTGTTTCGGCTCTGCTCTGCTGTGAGCAGGATGTACAGGGACTCCGGCGTGGTGACGAGAATGTGCGGTGGACGCTTGAGCATCGCTCTACGCTCGGCCGGCAGCGTGTCTCCCGTGCGGACGGCGGTCCGGATCTGCGGGCAAAGCCAGCCCCGCTCCATAGCCAGTTCCTGAATCTCGCGCAGCGGCAGCTCGAGGTTCTTCTGCACGTCATTGCTCAGCGCTTTGAGAGGCGAGACATAAACGACCTCCGTCCGGAGATCGAGCGACCCTGAGATCGCCTTACGAATGAGCTTGTCGATACAAATCAGGAAGGCCGCGAGCGTCTTTCCGGACCCCGTGGGGGCCGAGATCAACGTAGGCCGTCCGGCTTCTATCGCCGGCCAGCCGAGTTCCTGGGGCTCGGTCGGAGTGCCAAACCGCCGGGTAAACCACTCACGCACAAGGGGATGAGCCCAACTGAGCGGGTCCGGACCCACGCCGGCGCCGTCGATATCCGCAGGAGCCATGGACTAATTGTAGAAGCCCGCTGTCCTCTGCTGCCTTTACTGCCTTTTCGCAAGCGGCTCGCGCGGGAAAAGAGCCCTGCATGTGGATGTTTCAGGAGCGAAAACCGCCTTTAGGATGCAACTTGACGCGATTGCAGCAGGCGAAGCGGGGGAGGAGCAGTGGCTTATCAGAAGAGCTTGCGATGCGAATGCCAGTCCGCGTTTCCCTTTTTTACCAGCGGCGGGGTCACCTGACCCCATAGGGCATGGTTCCAGGTGACCGCCTGCAGTCCGTCGTGGCTGGGCCGGAATACCATCGGGGGTTGGGACGGCTGGCCGACGGCATCGAAGGTGATGGTAATCTCTCCGCCCGAATCCTTCCAATGCCCGAAAGATGTTCTGGAACCCTTCCCGGGATCTTCTGTGACGGTTGCCGTGCCGTCGGCTCCCAGGCTCACATTCATGGACGCAAAGGGCTTCTCGGTCGCGTCTTTCTCCGCCTTCGGAACATCGGACTGGTAAACCCCTGCAAACTTCGAATTTGGATTGCTCGAATGCGCGGCAAGCGGCGCCAAGAACAGTGCGCCAGCAAACCATAAGAGCTGGGTCATTCTGCGGCTGACCAATTTCATGATTGCCTCATCGTGCAAAATCTAAATATACCGCCGCGGTCACCGCTCCTGAGCCAGGCTGTATTCCTCAGGGGCCATCCTTCTGATAGCGTTCGCCGCGGTCCGAACTGGACGAAGCGTAGCGTATGCTATCTCTTTGGAGTAAAGCAACTACGGAAACGCCGTGCTTGCCACCGTTTCCTCGCGATCCCTTTTACCGCAGGAGCTTTGAACAAGCTGATGTCCAATCAATCCGTGCCCAAGCCGCTTTTTTTCCTACTCGTTTTTCTGTTCTCGCTTCAAGGCGCTCTCTTCGGCCATCAAGCTTCGGCCCAAACTCTCAAAAACTTTGATGTCTCCTTCAACGCCTACGGCCAATTCACCGGGTCCACGAGCGGAAACGGGATTCACGTCTCTCCCTCGCGTTCGGTCGGGGGATTAGTCAGCCTTCGGCAGTCGTTCAAGCCCTGGCTCGGCTACGAGGTGAACTACAGCTATACCCGCTTTTCGGATGCCTATTCCGACATGCCCTTCTCCGTTCAGAACAATCTTCATGAAGCGACCGGGGCTTACCTTCTTCAACTGCCCAAACTCCTCGTCTTTCAGCCCTTCGCGGCTGCAGGCGGCGGGATGCTGCTCTTTTTGCCCACGGAAGTCGGTGGACAACACAAAAATATGCAGTACCGGCCTGCCTTCCTTTATGAAGTGGGCCTGAACTATCCCCTGATTACCGATCACTTTGGGGCGCGGGTTGAGTATCGCGGCTTTTTCTATAAGACGCCGGACTTCAATGAAGCGAACACGACCACAAATACGATGAGGCAAACCGCTGAACCGGCGGTTGGACTTTACGCTCGGTTTTAGAGCATGACCCCGGGCCGATTCGGTCCGGGCGTTAAGAGCCCGGGTGGACCCCAGCCTATAGGGATGTCTCTTGACGTCCCTATAGGAGATCCCAAATTCGGCTTTTGCTCGATCACTGCACCGACGCGACAGGCATCCAGGGCTACTTTTCGACAACGTCCCAGTCGTCACCATTGAGGACAACGGTTGCATTCGCGGCCTGAGGCCCCGACAAAGCAGTGTTGAGGTCCGGAAAGGCCGTTTTCATCTCCTGTGAGTTCGCCCAGGGAGCTACGTCCACAAGCTTGTAGTGATAATTCACTTCCACCGCCCTTCCTCCGGACGGCGGATTGGCCGGCGTAGAACTATCGATCGACGTCACCTCGCGGTGTCCGTAGCAGAAGTTGCCGTACCCGGGCTGGGTCGGATCCTGCGTCCACACGGAGCGTCCTTTGTCGGAGATGTCGTAGTTATTGACCTGTTTCGAAGCAACAATAAACACCTTTTTCTCCGCAGTTGTGCGGGCCAAAAGGCCGGAGTCCGTCAGTGCGTCATAGCCCTCCGTCTTGGACTCGTCGGAAGTCGCGGCTTGCACTGGAAATTTCTTTGCCTCCGGCCAAAGGCATGCCGGATGCCCCTTGTAGAAATTGTTGATCGCCTTCTCATAGTTGGCGTTGGTTTGGGTGGTCTTGTTGCATCCGGCTCCAAAAACAACTCCGCCGCAGACCACCAGGCCCCACAGAATTCTGCGTTTGATCATCATCTGATCTTCCTTTCATGCGATCGAGAGGTGGGCCGGAATATTGCCTTCGACCGGTAAGGCAGCGCCGCCCATTCGCGTTGCTTTCTAAACCCTTGAGCATGGATGCAATGCCTTTCCATGAAGATGCAATGGGGCACCGGGGGATGCGAGGTCCTCGGACGCGTGCAGGAAGCTCGTGAGCGGTGCGTGAGACAACCATTCCACAGTGGAGAGAATCTCTACTCTCCCAGATGACTAAACTTCGCTTTCTCTCTCGATTCGCTTCCGTCGTTGTTGCTTCCGGTATAGCGCTCACTTCAGGCTCGTTCGTCTACGCGCAAACCGCGGGGCAGGATCTCCACCAGGCCGGCACAGATACTAAGGACGCCGCAAAGGATACCGGACGCGGCGTAAAGAAAGGGACAACCAAGGCATACCACAGCACCGCCCATCACACGGCGAATGCAGCCGATAAGACCAAGGAAACTACCACGAAGGGCTACGATCGGAGCAAGGAAGGCGTCACCAAAGGCTTGGACCGCACGAAGGAAGGAACCAAGCACCTCGTCGGCGCTCAGGGCCAGCATTCCACCAAGGCAAAAGATAGAGTCAAAGAGAGCCGGCAGAAGGCGCACGATACCACCAAGGAAGACACCCAGAAGATCCAGGACACGACCTCCCGGTAGCGTCTTCCTTTTCGCTGCCGACCTCCAGCAAAGCGGCCCTCAGGCCGCTTTGCTGTCCCGGAGGCTCTTGATGCTCTGGTGCGCAAACAGGATGTGCTCCTGTTGAGAACTCAAGATCTCTCTGATCGGCAAAGGCACATCATGCCGCTGGAGCACTCTCTCATACGCCTTCTTGGCTTCGTCTTCCCCTTGTTCCGCGGTCGCCAACAGCGTATGGTCACCACCCCCGAGATGAGCTTTGATCTCTCCCCACGTACGATGGACAGCGCCGGCGGCGGTGCCACCTTCCTTCACATCGGCTACTCCATGCCGGTGCAACTCGCCCTCGAGTTCTCCGGCAAACTGCTGTCGAGTCAAGGACTCTTTGAGCAAAAAGTCCTTGGCGGACTGATCCGTCAGGTGATGACCAATCTCCGCAAGACCCATATGCCCATCGTGTAGAACCTGGATGATCGAGCGCAGATTTGATTCGAAGTTGTCTGACATTTGCAAACCTCTCCCTTCTCTGGCCTATATTTCGAGATACGATCTTCAGCCTGCCTTTCAGATGTGACCGGCCACGCAACGGTTGTGTTGTGGGCTCTCCCACTCACTCCAAGCTCTCGGCCACTTGTTCGGGCGGCCAGGCGACCTGCTGCGATGGTCCTTTCGGGCGGAAGAGTCGCAATCATGCCAGTTCAATCTGGAGCGTGTTACGTTGGTCTGCGAGATTGACGGGCAAGGTCCGATACCCTTCGGCCTCTGCCTGCACGAGACGAGGAGCAGGGGGAGAGAACACTTCTGCATATGGACCGGAGAGAGTTTCTACAAGGAGCAGCGGCGGCAGCAGTTGCAGTTTCACTTCCCTCCTCACCGGCGGGAGCCGCCGATCAGAGCGAGCCCGGCAGCGAGCCAGGCTGGTGGCTAACGGAGCCGATCCGCTGGCTGCAAACCAACCTTCGAGAGACCGATGCGGCACTCAATCCGAGCAAGTTCATCACTGACGTGGCGAACTTCCATGCCAATGTATTGATGATGTCGGCCGGCGGAATTACCGCGCTCTATCCAAGCAATGTGCAGTATGAGTACGTCAGCCCCTACCTGCCCAAAGGACAGGACACCTTCGGCGAAGTATTGACGGAGGCCCACTCGCGCGGCATCCGCGTAGTCAGCCGCTGGGATTTCAGCAAGGCGCGCAAAGAGGTCTACGACGCCCACCCGGAGTGGTTTTTCAAAAGGACGAACGGGCAGCCTGTGATCTACAACGGGCTCTACCAGGCATGCATCAACGGCGGCTGGTATCGTCAAAAATCGATTGAGATCCTCACCGAAGCTCTCGGCCGGTATGACGTAGACGGGTGCTTCTTCAATATGTTCAGTAACCCTGCGACCGATTACAGCTACCATCCGCTGGGGCTTTGCCACTGCGATAACTGCGAGCGGCTCTACCGCGAGCGCTTTCATCGCGGCATCCCTGAGGCCGAGGATGCGGACTATCGAGCCTTTCTCCACGATGCCGGCGTTTCCATGTCAATCACGATCCGCGATCTCGTGAAGAGCAAACGCCCCAGGGCTGCGCTCGTGGGGACAGCTCCTGAGATCGGAGATGTCGCCTACGGAGAAGCGAATACGGCGGTGCATCGACCCCTTCCCTTGTGGCCGTGTACGGCCAGCGATAACACCAATCGGTGGAGAAATAGCTATCCGGACAAAGGCGTCGTGTGCCAGGGCATGTCGTTCGTCGACTTTCCCTGGCGATTTGCGACCGTTCCCCAGCCGGAGGTTCGCACCCGCATCTGGCAGGATGTCGCGAACGGCGGAGCGGCGGCGTTCAACCTTCACGGGACCATCGCCGAACAACAGGACAGGCTGGCCATCGACGTTGCAATTCCTGCCTACGCCTGGCTTAAGGATCACCAGGAGTATTTCGTGGGGCAGACAAGCGAAGCGCGGGTCTTCTTGCTTGCTCCCAGATCCGGCGGGGTCGGCTTTTCGACCTCCCAGGACGCGTACCGCGGAATCTTCCGGCTCCTGACCGAACAGCATATTCCGTTCGCCGCGGTCGAGAATCTCCATTGGCTTGGCAAGCGGGAAGTCGACCTCGTGATCACAACCGGGGAGACCCCGAAGGCTCTGGAGGCATACGTACGCGCCGGAGGACGCCTGATCGTGGCAAGCGCCACCGAACCGTCGTTCGAGATTGCTCCTTCCGTCAGGCTCTGGAAAGACCCTGATGGCGCCTACTTCCGCATCCGGAAGAAAGCCATGTTTCCCTCTCTCAAGGAGACGGATGTCGTCTTTATGTACGGCGATTACTTGCAGGTCTCAGCGGAAGGAGAGAGCCCTCTTACATTCATTCCGCCCTCGATGTACGGGCCGCCTGAATTTGTCCACGTGGATTGGAAGGACACACCCGACCCCGGTCTCGTGCTCAAGAGCATCGGTATAGGAAAGGTCGCATGGTTTCCCTGGGATATCGGAGGGCTGTACTATCGCCACAGCTCTCAGGCGCATTCCGGCCTTATGAGCGACCTGATCGACAACCTGCTGCCAAGCGGGCGACAGCTTAAGACCAACGCACATCCACTGGTAGAGATCACCTTCATGCGGCAGAACGGCCGCCGGCTGGTGCAGTTGATCAATCTCTCCGGACACTCGGATACTGCCTATTTCGATCCGGTGCGAATGACCGGCATTCAGGTAATGGTCAAAGGACGCTTTCAATCCGCTCGCGCGGTAAGATCCGGTCAGAATCTCGCTGTCAGGGAGGAGAACGGATACTCCGGGTTCACGCTGCCCGGACTTGAGGAATACGAACTCATCGATCTGCGCGAACGAAGCTAAAGCCGTCTTCCCTTCAGGGCAGTAAGCTAAAGCCCTCTTCCCTTCAGGGCAGTAGTGTGATCCTTGCCGTCTCGCGGCGGATCACACTACTGTTTGAAACGAAAGATCCCGGTACTGTCGAGCAGACTCACCTTGCTGCCATCCGACGCATGTACCGCGACGTTGCGGACGATCCAGTCTCGCGCGTCGGCAATGCTTCCGGCAGACCCCGCCTCCACCGTCCAATCTTCGAGCCTGAATCCAACCAAGGGTGCACTCCTATATGCGGAGACGCGGAATGCTACCCGTGCGCCGACTGCCTTCACCCCCGTAATCGTCACATCGCGAAAGTGTGGCATCCCCTGCGCGGCGGCGACCGGGGTCGCGAGAACCCGCCAATAATCAGGAACATTCCTGGCGTCCGGCGGGATGGCCGCATAGCTGTAACTCGGGTTCCAGTTGAGGTTCACTTCAAAGACCGTTCCCACGCCCTCGGCCAAGATATCGTGAATGCGAATCGCCTCGCCAAAGCCGCCCCGAGTGTGGGCCGACTTGAAGAGAATTACTATCGGAACTGGCGCAAGCACATGGAGACCGCTGACATCGATATTCCGGAATCCGCCGGAGGTCTCACTGCCGAACGTCACCCCCGCCGCGCCGTCGCGCACGGTTGAGTTGCGGATGACGACGTCTTCCGTCGGGCGATGAACACGAAGCCCATCGGCATCGCGCCCTGCTTTGAGACAAAGCGCGTCGTCGTTCACCTCGATGTCTGCGCGCTCCACGCGAATCCGGGAGGAGGAGTCGATGTCGATGCCGTCGGTGCTGGGGCCGCGGCCGCCCTCGTTGTTGCGAATCGTAACTCCATCGATCGATACGTCATGGGAATAACAGATGTGTACCGTCCAAAAGCCGGAGCGCCTCAGCCCCAGGTTGCTGAGGCTCACTCCGGAGGACTTGTAGATCTGGATCAGGCGGGGCCGCTTTGCGTCATAATCCGAAGCCCACCGCAGGCCGCGGGGTTCGTACTGCTTCCGCAACGTCCAATAGCTGTCCCACCAATATTTTCCGTCTCCATCGATCGTTCCACTTCCGGTTATGCTGACGTTCTTCTGCTCATAGACATTGATCAGAGCTGCAGGCCAGATCATCTCAATTCCAGCGACGCGCGTAGGCATCAGGGGATAGCCGCTCAAATCACGCACACCGCGGATCGTTACCCCGGAGCCGATGCGCAGTGTCACGCCCGATTTCACGAACAAGGCGCCGCTCAGATAAACGCCCGGGCGAAGCGTGACGGTACCGTGAAGGTTCGAAGCTGCGTCGATCGCGGCCTGGATGGAGCTGGTCGCGAGTGTGACTCCGTCCGGCTTCGCACCATAGTCATTTGCCAGGAACTCTTTCGCCTGCGCGGGCGAGCCAGCAAACCAAAACAGCAGCAGAATAGAGAAAAGCTGCGTGCAGAGAGCAGGGCCCAAGGCGTATCTGGAATTGCGTGAGACGGTTAAACGCAACGAATGCTCCTCACTTGCCTGAACCCATTTCAGGGGCCACCAGCCGCACGCCTTGCAGGATGCCTGCGGGAAGAGCATGCAGGTTCTCCATATCCTGCGGAACAAAGCGCTCCCCGTAACGGCTGTTCAACAGCCGATAGTCTGGCAATTGGCGGCCGGCTAGCGTATTGATCGCCAAGTTGCCAACGCGAATCTCCAGATGATTGGTCCCTGCCCGAAGGAAGGAGCCAATGGCAACCATGTAGGGCGGGCGCCATACCGAGCCGGCCTCTTTGCCGTTCACAAAGACCACGGCTGCCTCTCGTACCGGGCTCTCCAACAGGGCAAGCGTGCCGTGCTCCCGCAGTTGGTCCGGAATAGGAGCGCCCTCGCCAAAACTCAACTGATAGCTGCGGGCTTTGCCGATCGCATTTGCCGGAAGATCGAAGTCCTTCTTATAAATCGCGATTCCCGAGTAGTAGCGTGTTCTGGCATCCTCCGTCCACGAGGTTCTGGCATCCATCTTGCGCAGATACTCGAGCGACGGAAACTCCACCGTCCAGCCATCGCTCAGATCCTCGATTAGCGTCTGCGAATTTGCCGCCGGCGCGGCTCCGGCAGCATCTGACGGCGCGGAAGCAGAGTAGGTTCGTACCAGGATGCGCGATTCGTAAGGTGCGAGATCTACTCGCACTGAGCCGGTACCCGCCGCGGTCTGGAGGCCCGTCATGGGATCCCACCACTGCTGAGAGCCAGCCGAGGAGGGATGAGCCTCGGCGGTTGCGCCAAGAGCTGCCTGCGTGTGGATCGCACGGTTGCTGGTGTTGGCAAGGAAGACCATTTCTCCATCGACGAATCTACGCCGAATGAAGCCAATCTCAGGCGCTGGAGGCGAGAAGACCACCTCTGCGGGAGAGGCTTCCTGCAAAAGTTTTCCAATCTCGTCATCGGAGCCGGCCACTTTTCCCAACGCGCCCGGCCCGTCAAAGAGGGAGTGCGAGATGGCCCGCACGGCTGCTGAGGATGTCTTCTCCTCGAGAAATCCCGGAGCATGAGACGGTGGAGTGCCTGCGGCGATCACCCTGCCGCCAGCCTTCGCGTACTCCTCGATCTTTTTGTAGGTCGCCAAGGGAATGCTATCTACGTGGGCCAGCAGCAAGACCGAATAAGGGACGCCTAGCTTTTCGATTGCGGCGGAATCGATGTAGTCGAAGTTGTGGCCGCTGTCGAGGATCTGGCGGGTGAGCTCAGGCGTCACATATTTGCCCATCACGTCTGTGAGCGAGGCATGGCCGGGCGTGAACGTGGCCCACGCATCGTCCGTGGGCAGAAAGACGGCAACTGAGTTGGCGGGCTTCCCCACCCGCAGTACAGCGCTCACGCGCTGCAAGTAGGCCGTCAACTCCGGCATCACACCCCACCAGGGATTGTGGTCATTGAGAGCCCCGGCCGCATAGAAGGCCCAGCCGGGCTCGGCGACGCCCGGGGGAGTGTACGGCCAGCCATGCCCTACGAGCTGGTTGGCGCCTTCCAGAAAGAACAGATCGGCTTCTGCCTTCAGATCGAGAGGAGTTGCACGAAAAGCAGGAGAATGAATCCAGGTCCAGGCTTCGACCGAGGTCACAGGCCGTCGGTAGAGATGACTGGCCGAGGTGGCCCATCGCGTGAATGAAAAGCTCCTCCACTGAGGCCCCTCGCCCTCTGGAAGATCGACGAGGTTGTTGCTCGACAGCATAACCGGCGGCGTGCCATAGGTCTGTGAGCGAAATCGCGTATGGTGCTGCTCGGCCCAGGCATTGATCGGAGTCAGATAGTGCTCGTCCACGAGCTCCGTCAGCGTTTCACCCCAGTCGTGGCGAATGGCCGCGCTCTCCGGCATAGATCCATCGAGAAGCGCAGGCAGGTGCGGCGCGAGATCGTAGCCTCTTCTTTTGCGAAACTCTGACAGCAGGCCGCTGGTCCAGTCGGAGCCATACACCTCCAGGCTGTCGCTGAAGACCGAATCCGGTGGATGATCTCCGAAAGCCTCGATCAAAGGCGTTCCCACTCTCCGCAAATGATCGTCAAGCGCGCCCTGGTTGTAGTGATCCAGCACGAAGCCATCGGCATCGACGGCTGCGCGTTTGACCATCTGCCCGCTATGACTGGCGATGAAGAACACGGCGACCTGGTCTCCCGTATGCGCGGGAACAGCAAGACGGAAGGGGGCAATCTTGAAGTCAACCTGGCGGAGGGTCGCGCCTTCCGGCCGGCCGTTCTTCTCCTCACCCAAAAAGGCCGCCAACATCTCTTCGCCATTGCCGAGGTTCGGCATCGCGACCGAGTCTGCGTCTGCGGGAACAACAACCTTCGCAATGCGCAGCTTGCCGGCAGACTCCGTTACTGGAGTGTGCGGCCCCCCGTATGGCCACCCGCTGGCCAGAGTCATGCTCACCCGCATCTTCTCTGCACGCGCGGTATCAGCAGCAAAACGCACGTCATCGAGGAATTCGGGCGAGAGGTAAGGAAGATTCCGGAGATGATTGGGCGGATCATCGAGCGCCAGGGGGTAGACCGGCTGAATCTCGAATCCTCCGATGCCGGCGGCCTTCATCGACTCGATCTCACGGCGCAGCTCGGATTTCACCACTGCGGGGCCGAACCACCACCACCGCATCATCAGCCGCGCATCGTCAGGCGGATGATCAAATACCTCACGCAAGGCGGCGGTGCTGGTTTGCTGTGCGGGAAGCACAGCAGACCAGCAAAGAAAGCCTAGAAGCGCAGCCGGCAGCCAGCGCTTTGCATGACAGCGCCTGCGATCTCCGGATCTTCGCAATGCAGTCAGCTTCAACTTCCGAACTCCACCATCGTTGATCTCATCTCCGGATATGCTATCCCGGCATCGGCTTCTATATTCCGCGAAGCATGCGCAAGGATCACCTCGGCTCTGAAAGCGCAGAGCGGCATTTGAGAAACTCAGTGAATGCTGCGCAACAGGCTCGCATCGATCTCTTTCAGCGAGCGGCAACCGGTCAGCGCCATTGCCATCTCCAACTCGAGCCGAAGCATATCTACAACCTCCTTTACCCCCTGAGCGCCGCGCACCGTAAGCCCGTGGAGATAGGGGCGGCCGATCAGGACGGCATGGGCTCCTCGTGCCAGGGCCTTGAGAACCTCCACGCCCCGGCGCAAACCGCCATCCATCAGAACGAGGCCTTCACCCCGCATGCTGTCTACGATTCCTGGCAGCACATCGAAGGTCGCGGGCACGCCATCCAGCGCACGGCCCCCGTGATTGGAGACGATGATTCCATCGCATCCGGCGGTCACGGCCGTACGCGCGTCCTCTCCGCGAAGGACTCCTTTCATCACCAGCGGAATGGGCACGATAGAACGGAGCCATTCGATATCTTTCCATGTAGCATTCGCGGCGCGAACGGCGTTATAAATGTTCCGGCCGGCAGCACGATGAGAGGCCGCCGCTACCTCCTGCCCAAGGCGGCTCAAGTTGGCGCGCATCAGGCCGTCGGGAAGACGGAAATCGGAAGAGTACTGCCGGTCCTTGGGCGAGTTCACCGGGACATCGACCGTAATCACGATGGCTTCACAGCCCGCCTCTACAATGCTGTCCACCAGTTCCCTGGTGAAGCCTCGATCGGGATTGAAATAGAGCTGAAACCAGAGCGGATCGGCCGATTGCCTCCGCATCTCGCCATATTCCACCGTCGAAAAGCAGGAGGCGACCAGGGTGGCCCCACTCAGATTCGCTCCCCGGACAGTTTCCAATTCTCCGTCGGGGTGAAAGAGCTTGTGATAGCCGGTCGGGGCGAGCAAAACAGGAAACTCGTGCACACGGCCGAAGATCTCAATGCGAGTATCCAGCCGGCTTACATCCACGAGCACCCTGGGGAGCAATTCCGCGGACTGAAAGGCCTCGCGATTGCGCCGCAGCGTATAGCCATCGCCAGAGCCGCTGCTGATATAGTCAAAGGCCGCTTTGTCAAGGCAGGATTTCGCCAACCCCTCGTAATCCTCAAGGGAAACCACCAGCTCAGCTTTGGCAGATTCGGTTTTCATACGTTTGCCTACGAGAGTACTCGCTCCTTCAACACTTCGTCCGAGATGCTGGACCGCGCCCCATATCTCTCCAATGATTCTTCATATCCTCTCCGTCCAAACGCGCAGATGGCGGCGGTCGTGGGAACCCGAGACCTTCACACGATCCCCGGCTGA
>DASYYO010000296.1:0-13441 GCA_035933805.1 Acidobacteriaceae bacterium
GTTTCCTTCGCATCGTCGAAGCCTCCTCTAGGAAGGCTGGCAAGCTCGGAATTGAAAAATTCGTTCAGCTTCATTGGAACCTGAAGGTATCGTGTATCGCCAGTATAGAAGGTGACAGCAAATCGATTACGCAATTCGGCAAGCAGACCCGATCGAACCCGATAAACGGCGCTGTTGCCGGGAATGCTTCTGAATTTATGCCAAATCGCCGAGGCGCTCATCGACGCGGTCAGCAGCCGTTCTCCGCATTCCGAGCGTCGGCAGCGCCGGTCCCTTAAACCGGGGGAAGCTTGCTGACATTCCAGTCGCCGCCGAGGGCCTTGATCAGCAGAACGCTGGCCTCAAGCTGGCGGCGCATGATATCGATGTCGTTGCGCTCGTTGGTCAGTGCGGTGGTCTGCGAGGTGACAACCTGGAGATAGGTATCTACTCCGCCCTCGTATCGATTCTGAAAGAGCTGCAACGCCTGTTCCGCGGAACTGGTCGCCTGGTGCTGCTGCCCTGACTCGGTGGAAAGAACGTTGAGCACGGCAAGCGAATCCTCGACCTGCTGGAAGGCGCTCAGAGTCGTTTGACGATAGGCGGCGACCGCTGCGTCGTAGCCGGAGCGGGCGATGTCGGTTGTGGCGCGCCGCCTGCCGGCGTCAAAGAGCGTCTCGGAGAGCGACGGCCCGACCGCCCAGAAGCGGCTCGGCCAGTCAAACCAGTTCAACATCGAGGTGCTCTGAAAGCCGGCGGCGGCCGTCAGGCTCAGCGTGGGATAATACGCGGCCTGTGCTATGCCAATCTGCTCATTGGCCGCGGCCATGCGCCGCTCCGTGGCTGCGATATCCGGGCGGCGCTCCAGCAGTTCCGACGGCAGGGCGTTGGGAATGGCGGGCAGCGCCGGCGGCCTGGTATTGAGCGGAATCGGGGGAAGGGTAAAGGCGGCGGGGGGCTTGCCGATCAGAACCGCGATCGCATGTTCATACTGCGCCCGCTCGATGGAGATCTCGGAGTCGAAGACGCGCGCATCCTGGAGTTGGGTGCGCGCCTGGGCCACGTCTGAGAGCGGCGCGACCCCGCCATCGAACCGGTTTTGCGTCAGGCCGAGGGCCTCGCTGTAGGCCTTCACGGTGTTGTCGAGCAGGTCTTTCTCCGCGTCGTCGCTGCGCAGCCCGAAGTAGTCGATGGCCAGCTCGGCATGCAGGCTCAGCCGCGCGCTCTCCATATCCGCCGCGCTGGCCTGCGCCTCTTCTCTCGCCGCGGTGACAGTGCGGCGGATCCGTCCCCAGAGATCGATCTCCCAGGAGAGATCCAGCGGCAGGTTGAAATCTCCAACGCCGCCGTTTGCCGAGGTCAGAGGAAAGTAAGGCTGGTGCGCGGACTCACGAACCGCGCCCGTCCCCAGCGATGTCCCGAGGGTGGGGGCTTCATAGGAGCGGTTCACGCGGACGACGGCGCGCGCCTGGCGAAAGTTCGCTTCGGCGATCTTCAAGGTCTGGTTCGCAGGGTCGACCGGCGCCTCCAGCGCATTGAGCTGATCGTCCCGGTAGATCTCCCACCAGTTGCCCCGCGAAGCCGCGTCGGCCGGTTGCGCGGCGGCCCATCCTTTCCCGCCCGAAGCCGGCGGCATCTCCTTATACGAGGAGGTCATCGGCGCAGCAGGCCGATGATAGTTCGGTCCAACCGTGCACCCGGAGAGCAGGAGGGCGGCCAAGCCGGCCGCGGCGAATGTGGAGGCCCTCATGGCGTCTGCCCTGACCGTCTTTGCGCCACCTCCACCTGCACGGCGGAGCCGTTCTCTAAAGAGTCGGAGGGATCGACGATGATGGCATCGTGCGGGGCGAGGCCGGCAACGACTTCCACACTGCTGCCGTAGTCGTGCCCGATGGTGATCGGCGTCAACTGCACGTGTCCATTGCGCACCACGCCCACGCGCAGGCCCTCGGAGCGAAAGAGCAGGGTATTGGCAGGGATGGTGACGGAACCGGCATTGGCCGGCACGTGCAGATGAACGAATGCATAGGCGCCCGGCATCAGGCGCCCGGTGGGATTCTCAACATCCACCTCGACGTTCAGCGTACGGCTTGCAGGATCGATCGCGTCCGAGTTGCGCACGACGGTGCCGGTATAGGTCTGGCCGGGCAGGGAATCGAGCGTCAGCTGAGCCTTCTCGCCGTTGTGCACCGCGCTCGAATAGACCTCGGGGACCGCGATATAGACGCGCAGAGTGCGAGTGGAAGCAAGATGAAAGAGCTCCTTGGGAATGGAATTGTCTCCGGCCTGGATGAGCGCTCCAATGTCCGTATTGCGCGCGGTGATGACGCCGTCAAACGGCGCGTACACATGCTCATAGGACTGCAACTGCTGCAGCCGCCGGACATTCGCCTGGTTGGATGCGACCATGGCCTGCTTGGAGCTCAGGTCGCTGACCGCCTGATCGGTCTCCTGTTTGGAGACGGAGTTGGTCTTGAGCAAGTGCTGCCAGCGAGCCGCGGTAATCTCGGCGAGCTGCAGGTTGGCCTGCGCATTCTTGAGGTCCGCCCGAGCCTGGCCGAGCTGCTCATCCAGTTCCGGGGTTTCAATCTCCGCGAGCAGTTGACCCTGGCGGACGTGTGCCCCGATGTCCGTGTACCACCGCTTGAGATAGCCGCTGGTGCGCGCGTAGATCGGCGTGTCAATGAACGCCTGCGTGTTGCCAGGCAAGGCAATCTCCTGCGCGGCGGAGCCGACCGTTGGGTAGACGACATCGACGACCGGAGTCTCCGAGGCTTTGGTCGCCCGCACCAGGGCATCCTCGGCTTGAACCCGCGACCGGATACCGAAATAGATGACGAGCCCGAGTGCGACCACAACGGCTGCAATGACCATCGCTCGCAGCGCGATCGAGGATCGTCCCCCGTTCTCCTTTGGAGGCGGCGCAGCGAGAGGCTCCAGCTCCACGGTAGCCGAGTGGCTTCCGGCAAAGGCGGTTTCGCGAGTTTCCCTGGTCGTCATGCGCTCTCCCTCATACATGCGCGGCGCGGCCGCCGGCCTCAAACGCTGGTTCTCCCGCTGGAGCGGACCGGACGCCGTGCAGCAAGGCGAAGACTGCTGGGACAAAGACCAGGGTGGCGGCGGTAGCGCAGAGCAGGCCGCCGATGACGGCGCGGCCGAGAGGAGCATTCTGCTCTCCGCCGTCTCCCATGCCGAGAGCCATCGGCACCATGCCGATGATCATGGCGAACGCGGTCATGATGACGGGACGGAAGCGCGTGGCTCCCGCCTCCACGGCGGCGCGGACCGCATTGCCGTGTTCCAGGAGCCGCTCCTTGGCAAAAGAAACCACCAGAATGCTGTTGGCCGTAGCCACCCCCATGCACATGATCGCGCCCATCAACGCGGGCACGCTCAGCGTGGTGCGGGTAACGAAGAGAAAGAGTACGATGCCGGCGAGCGCGGCGGGCAGCGCGGTGATGATGATAAAGGGATCGAGCCAGGACTGGAAGTTGACGACGATTAGCATGTAGACCAGCACGATCGCGATTCCCAGCCCGGAGAGCAGGCCGAGGTAGGAGCTGCGCATCGTCTCCACCTGGCCGCGCATGGTGATGAAGGTGCCGCGGGGAAGGCTCTTCCTGTTCTGTGCGATCACCCGCTCCACATCCCGGCTGGCCGAGCCCAGATCGCGGTCCTCGACCGAACCGTAGATGTCAACCACCCGCCGCAGGTTATATTCCGAGCTCACCGCCATCTCCTCGGAGCGCCCGATGCTGGCCACGTCTCCCAGGATCTCCGGCGACTGCTTGTTGCTTGCCGAAAGAGGAATGTTCTGCAGATCCTGCAGGGATTGTATCCGGTACTGTGGCGTTTGCGCGACCATGTAGTAGTTGACGTTGTTTTTCCAGTTGAGGAAGAACATCGGTGTTGTCTGGAAGCTGCCGCTCAGCGTGTTCAGCACGCTGTTCGATATGTCGCGCTCGGTATACCCTCCCTGTCCGGCCTTGGTTCGATCCACGTCAACGTTCAAGGTCGGGTAGTCGAATGGCTGCTGCACGCGCAAGTCGGTCAGCCCGGGGACAGCGCGCAACTGCGTCAGCATGTGAACGGCAATGCGGTGACTGGCCGCAACGTCGTTGCCTTCGATCTGGATATCCATCGGGGCGGGCAGGCCGAAGTTGAGAATCTGGGTGACGATGTCCGCCGGCAGAAAGTAGAAGACGACGCCGGGAAACTGCCGCGGAAGCTGCCTGCGCAGGTCGCGAATGTAGCCGGCCGAGGGATGATGGTCTTCGTTGAGGGAGACGAGAATATCCGCGTCGCTGGCTCCGATCGCGCCCGAGGTCAAATGCATGGTATTCATGCCGCTGTAGGGCAGGCCGATGTTGTCGAGAATGTTGGCGAGCTCGCCGGAAGGAATCTCGCGCTGGATCGAGTCTTCCACCAGATCGCAGAGGCGCGCTGCCTCCTCGATCCTCATGCCGGTCTTGCCGCGCAGATGCAGGATAAACTCACCGCTATCGCTGTTGGGAAAGAAGTCCTGCCCCAGCCACGGAGCGAGGAGAAACGCGCAGGCGCAGGCCGCCAGAAACAGGGGCACGAACCATTTTCTATGGGAGACGAGCCTGGCCAGCAGCGTGCTGTAGCTCGCCCGCACCTGTTCGAAGAGCCGTTCGAAGGAGCGCTGGAAGCGGCTGAAGAGATTGCCCGCCGGCTCATGCGGCGCATGAACCTTGAGCAGATACATTGCCAGGGTGGGCACCAGCGTTCTTGAGAAGAAATAGGAGGCGAGCATGGCGAAGACGACCGCTTCCGCCAGCGGCACAAAGAGATAGCGCGCGACGCCGCCCAGCAGAAACATCGGCAGAAAGACGATGCAGATGCACAGCGTGGACACCAGTGCAGGCACGGCGATCTGGGCCGCGCCTTCCAGGATGGCATCGTTCAGCGGCAGCCCTTGTTCCAGGTAGCGCTCGATGTTCTCGATCGTCACCGTGGCATCGTCGACTAGAATTCCGACGGCGAGAGCGAGACCGCCCAGCGTCATGATGTTGATCGTCTCGCCGAGAAAGCTGAGGGTGATTATCGAGGTCAGAATGGAGAGAGGAATGGAGACGGCGATGATGAGCGTGCTGCGCCAACTGCCGAGGAAGAGCAGAATCATCAGCCCGGTGAGCGCCGCCGCCAGGACGGCTTCGCGGATCACTCCGTTGATCGCTCCGCGCACGAAGACGGACTGGTCGGCAAGCGGCTGCATCTTCAAGTCCTGCGGAACCATGGTGGCAATCCGCGGCAGCATGTTGCGGATCCCTTCGACGACGCTGAGCGTGGAGGCGCTGCCGGTCTTGAGGATGCTGATCAGAACGCCGCGGCGCCGGTCCTGGCGCACGACGTTGGTCTGGACCTGGAATCCATTGCTGACCGTCGCTACATCGCGGAGATAGATGGTCGTGTTGCTCACCTGCCGGATGGGAAGGTCATTCAGCTCCGCCACGGTGCGTGGCGCGGAGTTCAGCCGAACGTCATATTCGTTTTCACCGATCTTCGCGGTTCCCGAGGGAACGATCAGGTTCTGCGCGTTGACCGCATTCAGCACGTCGAGCGGCGAGATTCCCTTGGACTGCATCAGACCCTGATCCATGTTGATCATGATCTGTGGAGGCTTTCCGCCATAGGGCAGTGGCACCGCGGCGCCACGCACCGTCACCAGCTGGGGCCGGATAAAGTTCTGCCCCACATCATTCAGCTCCTGCTCGGAAAAGTTTTTTCCCGAGAGCCCAATCTGCAGAATGGGGACGGTCGAAGCGCTGAAGTTGATGATCTCCGGCGGCTGCGTTCCCGGGGGCAACTGGCGAAGCAGATATTGAGAGGTAGCCGTAACCTGGGCGTTCGCGGTATCCAGGCTCGCCCCGGGCTGGAGGAAGATCTTGACGACGGCGATCCCGTTGTAGGTCGTGGACTCGAGATGGCTGATGTTGTCGACCAGGCTGGTGAGCACTTTTTCGTACGGAAGCACCAGGCGGCCGTTCATCTCTTCAGGGTTCAGCCCGGTGTAAACCCAGGCAACCGAGACGACCGGAATATTGATGTCAGGAAAGATATCGGTCGGTGTGCGCAGAATGACGATCGGGCTCAGAAAGAGAATCAGGAGCGCGAGAATGATAAATGTGTACGGTCGCGTCAGCGCGATTCTGACTATCCACATCGAATCTGCAGTCCCTCTCTAAAGACCGGCGTCGCAGGCCGGAAGCCACCTCACCGGAGGCAAGCGCCGCCGGAATCTCACAGGGAAGTCCGCCAGGGCGCACAGGCCCGGCTCCTCCAATAGAGCACGGTTGAGATCGATAGGTCGCACAGTTTATTCCGAACGCATTGATCGGAATTAGAGATAGGATAATGCATGGAACTGCGGCACCTGCGATATTTTTGCGCGATTGCGGAGTGGAAGGGCTTCAACCGCGCAGCGCGCGCTCTGCACGTCTCTCAATCGGCGATCAGCGAGCAGATTCTCGATCTGGAGAGCGAGATTGGCGTTCCGCTGCTGAACCGCACGCAGCACAAGATCAGCCTGACTCCTCCCGGGGAGATCTTTCTGGAAGAGGCCAGGCGCGTGCTGGCGGCCGCAAATCACGCAGTGGAGATGGCGCAGCGCTCCAATCGGGGAGAGATCGGGTATCTTTCGATCGGCTTCCTGGTCTGGGGAACCGGCGCCTTTTTCCCGAAGATCATTCGCGGCTTCCGCCGGCAACACCCGGGAGTGCAGCTCTCGCTGCTGGAGATCCTTCCTCAGGCTCAGTCGGAGGCGCTGCTCAAGGGAACGATCGACATTGGTTTTACCCGGCCGCTGCAGCCGCCTTACGATCAGCAGCTCCGGTCTGAGCTGCTCTACATGGATCCGTTGATGGCGGTTTTGCCGGTGGACCACCGTCTGGCCTCAGGACCGCTCGCGCTGGAGGCGTTGGCCGAGGAGCAGTTCATCCTCTGCGATCGGGAGATCTCTCCCACGCTCTTCGACAAGATCACGTCTCTGTGCGTGCAGGCCGGCTTTGCGCCGCGGATCACCCAGACTTCGAACCTGCTTTCCAGCGTGCTCACGCTGGTGCAGGCCGGCGAGGGGGTGACGTTGATCCCGGCCAGCCTGCGCCACATGCGTTTTTCCGATCTTGCGTTCTGCCCGCTCACAGCCACCAGTTCGGTGGAGATGGTGATGGCCTGGTCGCCGGATCGGGAAGGCGCGCTGCGCAATGCTTTCCTGGACTTTGTCCGGGAGAGAAAGCAATGGATCGAGCGGATCGTCGCCTCCTGCCGCTCGTGATGGCAGGCAGGCGTGCGGCCATCACGGAGCGGCAGGAGGACCGGGATGGCCCTGAGGGCCGGCGGGAAGCTCGGGTCCGTGCCGGAAATGATCTCGGGGCCGGTCTCGTTCCCGGTCCTCGGCCTGCAGCTTCTGCCACTGCTCCTGAGTCAATACGCGGCGCAGGCCAAGCAGCATTCGGGCGTTGGATTTTTCAAGATCCGCGCGGGCCTGGGCTACGCGATCAATCTGAGCGATGATCTTGCCTTCGTCCGGCTGGTCGGCGGAGAGCAGTGGCTCCATGATGACTTCCTGTTTCTGCACCGCCGCCATCAGGTCAATCAGGTTGAGCCGGCTCTGCTGAAAAATGTCGTCCATCTTCTTCTGCTGCTCTGCCGTGAGATTCAACTTGGCGGCGAAGTCAGGATTGTCCCACCAGCGGCCGGGAGGCCCGACGCGCAGGAGCCGCTCGAGCGGCGGCCGCCGGGAGCGCAGAGGCGGCGGCATGCTGCTGTCGTCCCGTTGAAAGTCACGATTCCAATGCCTGTAGCTCGGTGGACCGCCATCGTTCGCCGGCGGGGGCGGCGGCGCAGGGGGTGACGGAGACGGCTGCTGCCCGTACGCCAGTACGATGCTCCCGGTAAACAGAAGCAGCAGCAGCGTGCTCGCAATGAGCAGGCATCTCGCCTTGCTCTTATCCAGTTCCATAAAGATCTCCGTAAGCTATTCGTCCTTGCTGCCGCTCGCCACAACAAGATGAGTGAGGGACTCGAGCGGGTAGGGAACCGATTCGGTGACTTCCTGATCGACCTGCTGCAACAGGAGGTTGTCGCGGGCCTGCTCCATGAGCAGACGGTTCCTGGCGGCATCCGCGAGTTGGCGGCGATCCCGCTCGCGGTGGGCGAGGTAGGCGGGGAGCGCCGCTGCAACCAGAAGCATGAGAGCCAGCGCCCACCCGGCGAGGATCCAGGACAATCCGTGGCGCCGCTGTAGAGGTAAGGAAGAGGTCGCGTTCGCGGCGCGGGTAGGGGCGGCGCGGAGCGCGTGCTCGCTTTCGTAGACCGCGGCCTGGCGATAGAGCGAGAGCACCTCGCCTAACTGCTCCATCCTGGACCTGCAGAGATCACAGCCGTGGAGATGGCGCAGCGACCCGTTGCTCGCCCAGCCTGCGGCGTCTGCAGATTGCACGCCTCTGCCGCCGGGCGGCGAGTCGATGAGCAGCTCTTCTATGTGCCAGTCGGAGAGATGCCGCTCGAAAGCCTTGTTGTTGTCGATTTGCTGTTTCATGCTCCGCCCTCGTTCATGCCGGCGCGAATTGCAGCCAGCGCGCGGTGAAGGTGTGACTTGACCGTGTTCGAATTGAGCCCTGTCGCCTCTGCAATCTCGGCAACCTCCATCTCTTCCACATAGCGCAGGAGAAAGACGGTTCGCTGCTTGAGCGAGAGGGAATCGACAATCTTCCAGACCTGGCCGAGTTTCGCCTGCAGCAGCAGCCGGGCTTCGGCGGAGATTTCGCGCGACGCCAACCGGTCGCCGACTGCGGCAACGTCAATCGAGGAGACACTGGCCGATCTCCAGAATTGGAATCCGCGCCTTCGCAGATGGTCGCGGATCAGATTGCTGGCGATCTTGATCAGCCAGGTGCTGATGCTGCACTCCCCGCGATACCGGTCCCTGGCGCGGAAGGCGTTGAGAAAACAGTCCTGGGTCACCGTCTCGGCCAGGTCGCGATCCCGCAGCGAGAGCATGGCATAGCGGAAGACGCGCGGCCGGTAGACGCGAATCAACTCATCCATGTCGGCAAGCCCGGAGGGCGTCTCAGTACGGATCGCGCTTATTGTTTCGCAACCAACCGCATCTTCCATTCGCAAGGTATAGACGAGGTTTGTCCTCGCCGGTTTACCTGAGGGAAGTTTATTTCCGCGCCGGATGGCGCAGCGAACGCATTTCCCCTGTGTCCTATCGAAGAGAGGTTATGTGCAGCTTCTCTCGGAAAAAAGCTGCGTATAGAGTTAAGCTCCGGTCTACACCAATAGGGGAAATGCTCTAGGGCTTGAGCGGGCGCAGGTGGATCTGCTTCAGCTCTCGCGGCTGAGCGCTGAGCTCGCCTTGCCCGGCAGGGAAGTTATTGAAGGCAAGCAGGTAGGCGAGGATGTCCGCGGTCTGTTGGCCGGTCAACTGCCCCGGCCTGTCTGCGGGCATGGAGGTGTGGATTCTTTCAAAGAGATCGCCCACGCTCAAGGCCGTCCAGTGGGAGAGGAACTCCCCGCCGGCGAGAGGCGGCGTCTGGTCTCCGCCGGCCAGATCCGCTCCATGGCAGCGGGAGCATTGGGAGAGATAGGCAGCGGCGCCCCGTTTCGCCTGATCTGCCGTGTAGACCCCATCCGATGCAGAGCGCGGTGTCAGGGCAACAGCGCTTTCAGTGGTAGCGCCCAGGTCGGAGGGCAGGGTGAAGGCGACGTACTCACCCGAATAAGCTCCTCCGCTGACCGCGACGACGATGTACTGCTTGCCGTTTAGCATGTAGGTCATCGGGGAGCCGCTCTGCGGGGCGGGAAGGGGAACAGAGCCCACCTCTCGTCCGCTGAGTTTGTCGTATGCGTGCAGGCTTGCGCCGTGAATCCCTGCAGGTGACGTCCCGACGGCTCCATCGCCGGCAATCAGCAGAGTCTTCGTCACCAGAGTGCCCACCCCCAGCCCGGTTTCCCCGGTCGGGGGAATCCTGAGCCCCTTGAGCACGGGGCTGTCGTGGACCGCATCCGGTGTCGGTCCGAAGGGGATCTGCCACCTGATCTCGCCCTTATCCAGGTCGATGGCTGTGAGTCGTCCATAAGGCGGTTTGATCAGCGGCAGTCCGTGAATGGTGGGCACAAGGCGCTGCCTCATGATGTCGGGGGACTTCCTCTTCTGAGCCGCCGCCAGGGCGTCGGCGCCTGCTCCAACCCCGGCCCCGATCTTTCCCACAAGGGCCGGCTTCCCGGCGACTCCGCGGACATAGCCCATGTCAGAGATGTCCTTCGGCGCCGCTACCAGACCGACGGGGATGAGGCACGAGGAGCAGGAAGAGACGAAGAGAAGGTGAGTCTCCGGATCGAAGGAGCCACCCTGCCAGTTGGTGCCTCCGTTGTTGGTGCCCAGCGTGAGCGTCGCTACCGGGCCCCCTGCCTTGCTCAATACGGGAGGCGTAAAGACCGGCCCCAACTTGTATTGCTGAACCTGTTTGATCGCCTCGGCGCGAAGCTCAGGCGTGAAGTCGATCAAGCTATCGATGGAGACTCCGTTGCGGTCATAGGCAGGGGGCCTGGTAGGGAAAGGTTGCGTCGGCGAATACCATTCCCCCGGAACGTCGCCCTTCTCGACCGGCCGTTCTACGATCGGCCACACCGGCTTGCCGGTCACTCGATCGAAGACATAGAGAAACGAGGGCTTGGTCGGCTGAGCGACTGCCTTGATCGTTTTGCCGTCCACCGTGATGTCGGCGAGGATCGGAGGAGCCGAGATATCCATGTCCCACAGGCCGTGATGCACAAGCTGGGAGTGCCATTTGCGCTTGCCGGTCATGAGGTCCACGCACACCAGGCTCTCGCCGAAGAGCCCTGGGCCCGGACGATTCCCACCGTAATTGTCGCCCGTGGGCAACTCCACCGGAAGATAGGCGAGCCCCAGCTCGCGGTCGACGCTCATCTGGGTCCACACACCGGCGTTGCCGGTGTAAGCGGCAGAGCCGTTCAACCAGGTCTCCACCCCGAATTCACCGCTCATGGGGATGGTGTGAAAGATCCACAGCCGCTTGCCGGTGCGAACGTCAAAGGCGCGAACGTAACCTTTGTAGTTTCTTTTGCTCGCAACGGAGCCTCCGTCGACAAACGCCGCGCCGACGAGCACGAGATTGCCGGCGACGACCGGCGCGGACTGCAGGCCGATCTCTCCGCGGACGAGATCGATCGTCTGATCGTCCTGGAGTTTAAGATCCACCGCTCCGTGGACGCCGAAGCTCTCGACGGGTGCGCCGGTCTTCGCATCCAGCGCGATCAGGCGGTAACCGGGTGTGACATACACAATGCGCGACTGCCGTCCATCGCTCCAATAGGCGAGTCCCCGGCCGGAGAGCCCGCGCGGAGCATGCGCGCCCCGCTCTCCTTCGTGTTCGCCGTGTACCCACAGCAACTCGCCGGTGGTGGCGTCAAGCGCCACGACCGCGCGTCGGGTTCCGCCGGTGGCATACAACACCCCGCCAATCATCAGCGGCGTGCCTTCCAGTTTGTACTCGGGACGGTTTCCCAGGTTGTCGGTCTTGAATCGCCAGGCGATCTCCAGGTCGCTGAAGTTCGACGCGCTGATCTGGTCGAAAGGGCGGTACCGCGTATTCTTCAGGTCGCCGCCGTAGGTGCGCCACTCGCCCTTGCCGGCATCGGTCTGGCTAGAGACAGCCGCGCAGGCCCACAAGAGTCCGGCAGCGAGCGCGGCAAGCTGAAACAATCGACCGGCCCCGCCTCCGCTTTTTGCCTTTGTACGATTGAGCATGCCTTGAGAGATACCTGCCCCTGCCTGCCTTAGCTCCCCACTTGCCTTCAGGTTTATCTCTTTCCCCCGTCTTCCTCTCCCGCCGGCGGCGCATTCACGTTGCCGGCTGTGGGCGGCTTCCAACCATCGACCGATGGGCCGTTCTGAAAGAACTTGGAGTCTGTGCTGTATGGCCCTGTGGCATAAATGGCATTCGCCTGGCCGAAGATCTTGCCGGCCCTCAGGGTGTCGTCGTGAACCTTCTGTACCAGTTGATGATATCTTTCGTCAGTCTGGGCATAGCCAGAGAAAGAGCTCAGGTCATTGTTCCCGATAATCACCACGTCGATCCCCGGAACCGACGCGATGTCGTACGCATTCGCAACACCGGTCGGCGTCTCGATCATGACCACGACCAGCATGTTGTCATTGATGGTCTTGCGATAGTCGATGCCGTTGATGCCCCACAGGCTTCTGGCCTGGCCCGCGCCGGCGCTGCGGCGGCCGACCGGAGGATACCTCGCCCACATCGCTGCATCCCGCGCGCGCTGCACATCATCCACCGTCGGAACCACCACGCCGAGAGCGCCGATATCGGTCGCGTGCTGAATGTGCCATTCCTGGGCGTCCGGCAGCCGGATCATGGGAGTGGCCCTCACATGCGGGCAAGCGGCGATCATCTTTTCGACGTCGGCAAACTCCAGCGTGCTGTGCTGCATTTCAAACCAGGTAAAGTCGTAGTGCTTCGCCGCTTCGCAGTAACCCGCGATATCCATCTTGGACTGGGTAAAGCTGAAGACCTGCTTGCCTTCGAGGAGCTTCTGCTTCACCGAGTTATAGAGCGGCAGCTTGGGCGCCGGAAGCGGATTTTGCGCAATGGCCAGAACTCCGAAAAGCGGCAAGGCTCCAAGCAAACAGCAGATTCTCTTCAGCAGCAGGGTTGTCCTCATTGAGTTAGCGCGCCTTCCTTTCGAGTAGCTTGCCATCGATGGATGCTCCGGCGAGTCGGGGAAAGTATACACAGATTTTGCGGAGCTGCCAGAGCGGAGTTCTTCGAGGCTCTCGCGCAAGCCCAGGGGCCCATCCTCAGTTACCGGCGTTGTTTTGCTAAGTAATAAATAGGCAGGAAAGCCTGGGCGAGCTGTTCCGGTTCCCCATTATGCTGGGACAAGGAAAGGATCGCCTCTTTCCATTGTTTTTGTGGTGTTCGAAGATCCGGCCGTCAAGATGCAGAGAGGCGGATCGGCAGAGCCGTGATCGCGGCGCCGGTAGCGCGAAAGACTGCATTGGCAATCGCGGGAGCGATTACGAGGATGGGGGTCTCCCCGGCGCCGGCGGAGGGAAGATCGGGGCGGTCCAGCAGATGAATATCCATCTCGGGCACGTCATGGAAGCGGGGAACCCGATACTGGCGGAAGGACGCGTTGAGGATTCTTCCGTTTTCAAATCGCATCTCTTCGCGCAGCGCCGCGCCGATTCCCATGACGATCGCGCCCTCGACCTGAGCCAGCAGATTAGGCGGGTTCACAATGGCGCCGCACTCAAAGACCTCGCAGATGCGCTGAACCTTGAACTTTGCCTGTCGCCGGTCGACGGCAACCTCCACGCACGCGGCGACGAAGGAGCCTTTTTCCGTGCCGCAGGCGAGGCCGATTGCGGTCTCGGGGTCTCGCTTTTTCGCCC
>DASYYO010000297.1:0-29242 GCA_035933805.1 Acidobacteriaceae bacterium
TTTCATCATCCCGCGCAGACGCTATTTGACCGTGCCGGCTTCGCCTGGTTCGGCGGCCTGGTGGGCGGCATTCTGGTTCTTTTATGGCACGGCCGCCAGGCGAAGACCGGGAGCCTGGCCATGCTCGATCTGGCCTCGGCGGCGGCCGCCGTCGGCTACGGCGTCGGGCGGATTGGATGCCTGCTCTCCGGAGATGGAGACTACGGGATTCCTACGCGGCTTCCCTGGGGAATGAGCTTTCCCAATGGGCTGGTCCCGACGACGCAGCGTGTTCACCCGACGCCGATCTATGAACTCATTGCGGCTCTTGCGATTGCATGGTTTCTCTGGCGCCGGGGAGACCCCGGGCGAAAGGGCAAGCTGCCGGCTCTTCCGGTGGGCGAAATTACCGGTGAGTACCTCATCCTCAGCGGTTTGGCCCGGTTTCTGGTTGAGTTCATCCGCATCAATCCGCGGCTTTACTGGGGGATGAGCAATGCTCAGGTGGCCAGCTTGGGATCGATCGTCCTCGGCGGCCTGCTCATCTTGTGGGCGCGGCGGCACACCAGCGAGGTGCGCGCCCAGCGGCCGCCGGTGGCTGTTGAGATTCGCTCCGAACACTAGGTTTTTGGAGCGCATAGGAGCGAATCTCAGGTATCTTCAAGGAACGAGCGACAATCATGGATGGGAGAACCGGTTTCGTTGCCGGCTTCGATCTGTGGAACGACCAAGGCCTTCAGCTCTTCCCCTCCGGCCTGGCTTTCGCTTGCAGCACCGTTTGCCCCCACGGTGTCCAATACCAGATCCCGGCTTTCCGCTGGCGGAACGCCTGGCGACGATTGAGCCGCCCCCGCGGATAGAAGGAACAGGAGATCCAATGGCACAGTCCGATCAACTGCGTGTCCCCGAACCTGCAAAGACTGATCCGAAATCCTTTGAGCTTTTGCGCGTCTGGGTGGCTCATCAGGATCAGCACATCAGCTTGCGCGTGGGGGTCTGGGAGGATCCTGCAGCCTGGGGCGTTATGCTTGCCGACCTCGCCCGGCATATCGCCAACGCCTTTGAAAAGATGGAGAACCGCGATCCGCTCAAAGTGCTGGAGCAGATTCGTTCCGGTTTCGAGGCCGAGATTGAGATGCCTGCCGATCCGGTGCATGGAGAGATCGGCGGTTGAGAACTCCGTTGGTGCCGCTCGTGTCCCGGACTTTCTGACGAGGCGGTTCCGGCCGTCCGCTCACGATAAAATTGAGAGGATAGGACACGTAAGGTTCACGATTTGGCCGATCACATTATCATTCGCGGCGCCAAAACTCACAATCTGAAGAACATTGACTGCGATCTGCCCCACGGGCAGCTGACCGTGATCTCAGGTGTTTCAGGTTCCGGGAAGTCCTCGCTCGCGTTTGACACCATCTACGCCGAAGGCCAGCGGCGCTATGTCGAGTCTCTATCGGCATATGCCCGCCAGTTTCTGGAGCGAATTGAGAAGCCCGAGGTCGATCTCATCGACGGTCTCGCGCCCGCGATCGCGATCAAGCAAAAGAACTCCACGCGGAACCCCCGTTCGACAGTGGCCACGACCACCGAGATTTACGATTACATGCGGCTGCTCTATGCCCGTTGCGGAACTGTTCATTGCGTGATCTGTGGCGGGGTGGTTCGGCGGGATAGCGTCGACGAGATTGCGCAGTCGATCCTGGCTCTCGAAGAGGGAACGCGCCTGTATGCGCTCTTCCCCATCCATTCGCACGCTGAGGCACCCGCGGAGGCCGCAAGCGAGACAGCGGCAGAGGCGAAAAAGCCGAAGAGAGGGAAGCCAAAGGGCTCCGCCGCGACCGCTGCCCAGCGGGATCCTGTCCAGGAGCGGCTTGGCGAGCGGCTGGGCGATCTGCGCAAGCGAGGCTTCAATCGCCTTTATCAGAGCGGAAAGATGGTGGAATTTTCCACACCCGAGTCCCTGCTGGAGATTGACTTCTCGCAGCCGGTCTTTGCCCTGGTCGATCGCCTGACCGTCTCCCCGGAGAACCGGGCGCGCATCGTCGACGCCGCCGAGATCGGCTATCGGGAGTCGGGAGAGATCGTCTACGAGGTGGCGCCGCGCGAGGAAGGCCTGGAGCGGAGGCGATTGCGCTTCTCCCAGGCCTTCGAGTGCAAGAGCTGCCATCGCATTTATCGCGAGCCCGAGCCCCGGCTCTTTTCCTTCAACAACCCGTACGGCGCATGCCCGCGCTGCCAGGGATTCGGCAACACGGTGGACTTCGACATCGATCTCATCATCCCCGACAAGCAGAAGACGCTGGAGGAGGGAGCGATCGATCCATGGACGCGCCCTAAATATCGCTCCTATCAGACGGAGATGAAGAAAGCGGCGCGGGCGCAGGGGCTGCCGACTGATGTTCCGTGGAACGATCTGACGGCCGCGCAGCAGGAGCTTGTGCTCAACGGAACCGGCTCCTTTCCCGGCGTTTACGGCTTCTTCGCTCTGCTCGAGCGCAAGAAGTACAAGCTCCACGTACGGGTGATGTTGAGCAAATACCGCGGGTACGCGCGCTGTCCGGAGTGCCTGGGAGCCCGCTTGCGCGCCGAGGCCCGCGCCGTGCGCATATCCGGCAGAAATATCTGCGAGGCGGCGGCGCTCACCATCTCGGCCGCGAGGCGCTTTTTCGATGAGATCGCGCTCACCCGGCAGCAGGAGGAGATCGCCGGGGGAATTCTGAGCGAGGTACAGCAACGGTTACATTTTCTTGACGCCGTCGGGCTGGACTACATCACTCTCGACCGGCTGTCCTCGACCCTCTCCGGCGGGGAGGCGCAGCGCATTCAATTGGCCACTTCGCTCGGCTCCCGCCTGGTGGGCGCCCTCTACGTGCTCGACGAGCCCTCCATCGGACTTCATCCGCGCGATACCGGCAAGCTGATTCGCATCCTCCTGGAGCTGCGCGACCTGGGAAACACGATTCTGGTTGTGGAGCACGACCCGGATCTGATTCGCTCCGCCGATTGGCTGGTGGATCTGGGACCGGGCGCCGGAGAGCTGGGCGGCAGAATTCTTGCCACAGGCACTGTGGCGGAAGTGGAAAAGAACCCGGACTCGATCACCGGCCGGTACCTGAGCGGGCAGCTCACCATTCCCGTTCCGTCGCGCCGGCGCGAGCCCGGCAGGGAAAGGCTGCTGCTTCGCGGTGCTCGCGTCCACAACCTGCGCGGCCTCGATGTTGAGATTCCTCTGGGCATGCTGGTAGCGATCACCGGCGTCTCCGGTTCAGGAAAATCCACGCTCGTGCATGACGTACTCTACCGCGCGGTCGCTCACGCAATGGGGAAGAGCGAGGGAGGCGATCCCACAAGCCTTTACAAGGAGATCAAGGGCGTGGAGCGGCTGAACGACATTGTTCTGGTCGACCAGTCTCCGATTGGACGCACCCCGCGATCGAATCCCGTCACCTACATCAAGAGCTTCGACGCCATCCGTGAGCTCTTCGCTGCGCAGCCGGAGGCCCAGCGGCGGGGATATACGGCCGGGCACTTCTCGTTTAACGTTCCCGGCGGGCGCTGTGATGTTTGCGAGGGCGACGGAACGGTCTCGGTCGAGATGCAGTTTCTGGCCGATGTCGAGCTGCCCTGCGAGGAGTGCAATGCAACGCGCTACAAGAGCAGTGTTCTCGAGATCAAGTACCGCGGCAAAAATATCCACGAGGTGCTGAATCTGACGGTAAAGGAAGCCCTGCGCTTCTTCTCCGGCCAGCCGAAGATCGTGGAAAAGCTCTCGGTTCTCGACGAGGTGGGGCTCGGATACGTGCGCCTGGGCCAGTCGGCGACGACATTGTCGGGAGGAGAGGCGCAGCGGGTCAAACTGGCCTCGCACCTCTCGACGGGACGATCGGCGGCGGGGCGCGCGGCGAACGCCGGGGTGAAGAAGGCAGGCAGCCGGGTTCTGTATATCCTGGACGAACCGACAACGGGATTGCATTTTGACGATGTCAGCAAGTTATTGACGACTTTCAAAAGGTTGATCGACGCGGGCGGCTCTCTGATCGTGATCGAGCACAACCTGGACGTGATCAAGTCCGCGGACTGGGTAATCGATATGGGCCCGGAGGGTGGCATGGCCGGCGGTCAGGTGATCGCCGAGGGCACTCCGGAGTTGATTGCGCAGACTGCCGGTTCCCATACGGGAAACTGGCTGAGCCGGGTGTTGACCGGGCAAGAGGTCGAGGTCTGATGAAGGCAGCGGGATAAAGCGATGAAGAAGTATGTCGGATTGTTGTTTGCCGGAGCCTTGTTCGTTCCGTTGGCAGGCCACTCCCAGAACCAGCTTCCTCCCGGGACGGAGGCGCCCCCGGACTCATCGCAGCGGGCTGCCTCCTCGGCGCTGGATGACGCTGAGTCGAAGATCGAGCAGCACAACTTGCAGGCGGCACGGCCGCTGGTGCAGAAGTACCTCAAGGAGCATCCGCAGGATGCCCGGGGATTGTTCGATTTGGGCTATCTCGACCAGGCCGAAAATCTTCAGGACGCCGCCGCGCAGGACTATCGCCGGGCGATCGCAGCCGATCCCAAGCAGTTCGAATCACGGCTGGCTCTGGGCCTCATGCTGGCGCAACAGGGCAAACTGGACGAGGCCAGGGACCAACTTCAGAAAGCTACCCTGCTGACCCCGTCCGCCCCGAACCCGGAGGCTCAGGCACAGGCCTTCCGCGGCCTGGCGGAGCTGGATCGGACCAAGGATCCCGAAGCAGCCAAGGACGCGCTTCTCTCTGCTCTTCGCCTGAGCCGGGAGACACCGCAGGACCTCCTGCTGACCGCGCAGATCGCCGAGGCCAGCGGCGATGAGGAGACGGCGGCGACCGCTTACCGCAATCTGCTGGCCAGTAAGCCGGACTCCGCAATCGCCTCTCAGGCTGCCGGTGGTCTGACGCACCTGCTCCTCAAAGAGCGGAAATACAGCGAGGCCGAGCCGCTGCTCACCAGCGCGCTTGGGCGCGATCCCGACGATCCGGCTCTGAATGCCCAACTCGCCGCAACGCTGATCGCAGAGAACAAAAGCAGCCAAGCCCTCCCGGTGCTGGAGAAATTGCATCAGCTGGAGCCGAACAACCCATCCGTTCAACAAATGCTCGCCGACGCATACTCAGAGACCGGCCACCCGGAGAAGGCCGATCCTATCTATAGCCAAATAGCGCTGGCCCACCCCAACGACCCGGAGGCACTGCAGGCGCAGGCGAAGAACCTGATGAAGGAGCAGCGCTATTCGGAGGCCCAGGAGATTTTCGCCCGGGTGTTGCAATTGAAGCCGGATGATGGAGACTCGTGGAGCGGTTTGGCGTTCGCCGCCTCAGAAAACAAGCAATACTCCACCGCGCTTCAAGCGCTTTCGATGAGAGCAAAATATCTGCCCGAGACCTCAGGAAGCTATTTTTTATGGGCGACTTCGTACGATAATCTGCATCAACCCCGGCAAGCGGAGGAATATTACCGCAAGTTCATCGCCGCTTCGGGGGGCAAATTTCCCGACCAGGAGTGGCAGGCCAAACAAAGGCTGGCCGTTCTCGGCAGGACTCATTAACCCAAGGTAAGAGCACCGGCTTTGTTGCGAGGTGCGAGATGCGGTTCGTTGCCACTGCCGTAGCTTTGTCAGCGCTGTCGTTCGCCTGTCCCTTCGTTCCGGCTTTCGGGTTAGACAATCTTCCTGACCCGCTGGCTGCGCTGGAGGCCAAGGCCGACCAGGCCCAGCCCAGGGATCAATGTTTCCTCTACGCTGAGCTCGTGAGCCAGATGACGGATCTGGCGAGCCATCAATTCGACGCCGGCGATTCGGGCCGGGCCTCAGAGACCTTACGGATGATCCAGCACTATGCGGAAAAAATCCAGAATGGGGTCGCCGTCGACAGCAAGAAGCTGAAGAATGCCGAACTTCTGATGCAGCGCACCTCCTATCGCCTGAAAGACATTCTGGGCAATGCATCCTATGAGGATCGTCAGGCTCTGGAGGCGACATTGAAAGAGCTCGATCAGGTCCAGTCGCAGCTCATGTTGCAGGTCTTCAAAAAGTAGGGCTTTCGCGGAATGGCGCCGGGAGACGGCGCTCTTCGCGTCTAACCTGATGGAGAACGCCTGGCGCGGTTCGCGTGGCCTGGCGGAGATGGTCTCCCTTGAGCAATCCTGAGCCACGGAGCGAAATGAGGAAAACCGCGGTTCGACGTGCGCGGAAATCGGGTTTATGAGACTGCGATGCCTCTCCATCCTATGGTTTGCGATCTGGGCATGTCTGGTCCCGGCCCTTCTGGTCTGCGTGCCTTCTCCCTTAGCCGCCATGCAGCGGCAGCAGAGGGATGTGCTGACCGATCAGCAGACGGAGGATCTACGCCAGGCCGACGACGATCCCCCCGAGAAAGCGAAGCTTTACCTCGGATATCTGGAAGAACGGCTGTCGGAGATTCACCGGCTGAACACGGACCCTTCGGCGGACCGCCGCGCGGCTGAAATTCATAATCTCTTCGAGGAGTTCACCCGGCTCAGCGATGAGCTTCAAGACAACCTGGACTCATTCGAGGAGCAGCACTTCGACCTGCGGAAGGCGCTCAAGCTGATCGTGGAGAAGAGCGAAAAATGGCCGGCCGCGCTGAATGAACCGAAACCCAATCCTGAGTATGAGTTCTCCCGGAAATCAGCGCTTGAGGCCGCCCAGAGCCTGTATCAAGACACCGTGAAGATGCTGGACGACGAGAACCAGTATTTTGCCAAGCTGAAAAAAGACAAGAAAAAAGGAAGCTGAGGGCGCGGGAGATCAAAGCGCTTCAAGCATGTTCGGGCGCGATCTCCTCGCTCCGGATCTGCTGCACGCCGGTACCGTGGAAATCCTCGTGTGTTCGGGTCACAGAGCCTTCGAGATCGATGGCGCGGCAGGCATCTTCGATGACAATGGCGGGAAAGCCGGCGAGCCGCGCATCGACCGCCGAAGCCCTCACGCAGTAGTCAAACGCCAGGCCGGCAAGAAAAATGCGGCCGATCTGCCTTTCCTTCAAATACGATGCCAGGCCGGTTCTGGTGACCCGATCGTTCTCCTGAAAGGCGGAGTACGAGTCGACCGCCGCGAGGAAGCCTTTGCGTAGAATCAGTTGGGCATGGGGCATGTGAAGACCGCCGTGAAGGCCGGCGCCGCGGCTGCCCTGAACGCAGTGATCGGGCCAGAGCGTCTGTTTTCCGTAGCTCACCGTGATCGTCTCGAAGGGTGCTCTGCCGGGATGAGCGGAAGCAAACGACACGTGGCCGGGCGGATGCCAGTCCTGGGTAAGGACGACATTGGAGAAAATAGATCCGAGGCGGTTGCAGATAGGGGCCACCTCTTCTCCATGCGGGACGGCGAGAGCTCCGCCGGTGCAGAAGTCATTCTGCACATCAATGATGAGTAGAACGTCATGGTTGCTGATGCGCATCGGCAAATGCTCCTGAGTCCGGCGTCTGGCGGGCGGATGGTTGAGCGCCGTTTCCTCATTATGTCCCGGGGGGCCAGGAGGGGCGCGACGTTCTGTTTCATCGGACCGGCGCTGCTGGTAGTCTGAAGACGGTGAACGCTGAGCTCAATCGTTTGTTTGAGGAGGAGTATCGGGAACTCCGTCCACGTGCTCCGATTCCTGCGCTGGAGATCCGCTTTCGGCGCTTCACCAGCCTGAACACGACCATTCGACTGCGGCAGGGAAGGCTGCATGTTCATCTCTCCGACCTGCTCGAAGGGGCTCCGGAGAGCGTTCTGCGCGCCATTGCCCACATTCTGCTGGCGAGGCTCTACCGCAAGCCCCTGGATGACACGCATACCTCGCGCTACCGCCGTTTCACGTCGAGCGAAGTGGTGATGCGGCAGACGGAGCTGATCCGGCAGGCGCGCGGACGCAAGAAGATGCTCGGCTCGAAAGGCCAGCAATACGACCTGGAAGAGGTCTTCGAATCGCTGAACTGCCGGTTCTTCCATGGACTGCTGGGCCGGCCGCTGCTCACCTGGAGCGGGCACATGGCCACGCGCAGCCTGGGGCACTACGATCCTGCGCACAATACCATCGTGGTCAGCCGCGTCTTCGACCGGCTGAATACTCCGCGGTACGCCATCGAATACCTGCTCTACCACGAGATGCTTCACCTCAAGCATCCGGTCAAGGTGCGCGGAGGGCGGCGCTGCGTGCATCCCCGCGAGTTTCAGGCAGACGAGCGGCGCTTCCCCGAGTTAGAGCAGGCCAAGGAATATCTGAAGACTCTGTAGCCGGTCTTCCGGTACCACTTAAGCCGCCGGCGGCGGAAGAAGCGGCGTTCTGCGCGTGAACGTAGCAGCCATGTTCAGGACCCGCTCTGCTCGGTCTCGCGGAACGCAGCCAACAGCAGGAGCAGTCCACCGATCACGATCGCGGAGTCGGCGATGTTGAAGTCCGGCCAGTGATAGTGGATGATGCGGACTTCGAGAAAATCGATCACGTATCCGAAGCGCAAGCGGTCATAGGCGTTTCCCAGTGCTCCGCCAAAGATGAGCGCGAGGGCAACGGAGGTGCCTGTGATTGTGCGGCCGAGCTTCCATAGAAAAAACAGAACGACGAAGGCCGCCAGGAGTGAAAAGGCGAGTAACAGCCAGCGAACACGCGCCGGCGAGCTCGAATCGTTGAAGAGGCTGAAAGCCGCGCCTTGGTTCTCCACATGGCTGATGCGGAAGACGTTCGGGATGACCGGAATGGCATCGCCCAGCTCAATATGAGCAGCCACCAGCCACTTGGTCACGCGGTCCAGGACGACGACGGCGGCAGAGAGGAGCACGAGCCAGAGGCGGCAATCTGCCGGAGCGCCGGCCTTTTCTGCGAGGGTCATGCCGCAGGCTCGCTTTTCACGGGAGGAAAGCCGATCTGCTCGAGGGCGGCGGCGCAGCGATCGCAGACCATCGGCCAGCGGAGATCTTCTCCCACATGGGTGGAGTAGTTCCAGCACCGCTCGCATTTCACGCCGTCGGCGGGCATGGTGACGGCGCTCAGTTCGTCGCCCGGCGCGAGCTCCACCTGAGAGACGTTGAGGATCTCCTTCAAGGCGCCATGGTAGCGATGCAGGAGCGCCAGCAGCGCATCGGGAGCCTCCAGGCGCATCTTCGCCTCCAGCGCCTTGCCGATCCGCTTCGCCTGGCGCGCCTCCTCCAGGCTTTTCAAGGCTTCATCGCGAACCATGAGGAGCCGGTCCCAGTCATCGAGCATCGCGGGAGCCGCTTCCGGAGCGATCTCGGCCGGCGAAGGGAAGAGCTCCAAATGCACGCTTGAGCCGCGGTTGCCGTCTGTGGGGAGGTACCGCCAGACCTCATCTGCGGTGAAGCTGATGAGCGGAGCCGCCAGCCGCACCAGCGCTTCGGCGATCTTCCACAGCACGGTCTGAGCGGAGCGGCGGGCGATGCTCTGCGGCGCAAAGGTGTACATCCTGTCCTTCACGACATCGCTGTAGAAGGCGCTCAACTCCGCCGAGGCGAATTCGTTCAGCGCGTGATAAACGCGGTGAAATTCAAACTGTTCATACCAGCGAAGAATCTTCTCGGTGAGCTGGCGTGTGCGCACCAGCATGTACTGATCGAGGGGGGGCATCTGGTCCCAGGCGACGGCATCGCTCTCCGGAACGAAGTTGTTCAGATTGCCCAGCAGGAAGCGGAAGGTATTGCGCAGCTTGCGGTAGTTCTCCGCAACGCGCTGCATGAGATTCTCGCTGGCGGCCATGTCCTCGCGGAAGTCGACCGAGGCGACCCAAAGACGCACGATCTCGGCGCCCATGCGCTCGGCGATATCCACCGGATCGACGCCGTTTCCCAGGCTTTTGGACATCGCCCGGCCCTGTTCGTCGAGCGTCCAGCCGCAGGTGACGGCCATGCGGTAAGGCGCGGCGCCGCGAACGCCAACAGCGCAGAGCAAGGAAGATTGAAACCAGCCGCGATGTTGGTCTCCGCCCTCCAGGTAAAGGTCGGCAGGCCAGGGAAGATCTTCTTCGACTCCCAGCACCGCGGCCTGGCTGGCGCCGCTTTCGAACCAGACGTCGAGGATGTCCATCTCCTTTTCAAAGGCGTCGGGGAAATCGCCTCCAGCGCCACATGAGCCGCATCGGACGCCCGCAGGAAGAATCTCGTTGTTGCCGCGCACGTACCATGCATCCGCGCCTTCGGCCGCGAAGAGATCGATGATGCGCCGGTTGATCGCCGGGTCAATCAACGGCTTGTGGCAGTTGCGGCAGAGGAAGACGGCGATCGGTACGCCCCAGATCCGCTGGCGTGAGATGCACCAGTCGGGGCGCGAGGCGACCATGTTGGTGATGCGCTCTTCGCCCCATTTCGGATCCCAGCGGACGCGGCGGATCTCCTCCAGTGCGCGCTGCCGGAAGGAGGTCTCCGAGCCATCGCGGTCGGTAACGGCGGTTTCCATGCCGATGAACCATTGCTCGGTTGCACGGAAGATCACCGGCCTGTGGCATCGCCAGCAGTGGGGATACGAGTGATGGATCTCCTGGCGTCCCATCAGCGCGCCGCGTTCGGCAAGCAGCTCCACGATCGGCTTGTTTGCCTGGAAGACGGTCAGGCCTTCATATTCCGGCAGGCCGTGCATGCGGCCGGCGTTGTCCACGTTGCAGACCTGGCTCAACCCATACCGCGAGCCGGTATAGAAATCGTCGGCTCCATGTGCGGGAGCGGTGTGGACCGCGCCGGTACCCTGGTCGAGGGTGACGTAATCGGCGAGAACGCCGAGGACGCTCCGCTCCAGGAAGGGATGGGCGAAGGTGACTCGCTCCATGCGGCTCCCGGGAAAGCGGGCGATTTCGACGGCTCCCTCCAGATTGCATGCCTCTCTGGTTGCTTCGGCCAGAGCCGCGGCGACGATATACACGGCTCCGCCGTGCTCCAGCGCCACATATTCGAGCGCCGGATGGAAGGCCACGGCGAGAGAGGCGGGCAGCGTCCAGGGGGTCGTAGTCCAGATGATGGTGAAGACCTGTTTGCCGGCCAGCCGCGGATCAATCGCCTGAGGGGCGCTCGTCAGCCGGTAGCGGACGTAGACGCTGGGGCTGGTATGCATCTCGTACTCGACCTCGGCCTCGGCCAGAGCGGTACGGTCATGGATACACCAGTAGACCGGCTTGAGCCCTTTGTAGACGAACCCTCTCTCCAGGAACTGGAAGAGCGTTTCAATGATCTTGGATTCGTACTCCGGGGTCATGGTGGAATACGGCTGCGAGAAACGGCCAAGGACGCCGAGCCGCTGAAACTGGGTCCGCTGCAGATCGAGGTACTTCTGAGCATAGGCACGGCAGGCGCGGCGCACCGCGATCGGCGCCATCTCCAGCTTCTTGCGGCCTAACTGTTCATCGACCTTGATCTCAATCGGCAGACCGTGGCAGTCCCAGCCCGGGACGTAGGGCGAATCGAACCCCCCCATCGTCTTTGACTTGACGACGAAGTCCTTCAGGCACTTGTTCAGCGCGTGGCCGAGATGGAGCGGGCCATTGGCGTACGGAGGCCCGTCGTGCAGCAGGTAGACGGGTGCGCCTTTGCGGGCGGCGCGGATCTGGCCATAGAGATCCTCCTGCTCCCAGGCTGCAAGCCTGCGGGGCTCATTTTGGGGCAGATTCGCCTTCATGGGGAAATCTGTCTGCGGAAGGGTCAGGGTGGCCTTAAGCTCGGGCGGGGCCGACATCGTCTCTCCAAAAGAAAAAAGGGGTCAAACCTTCATTGTATCTTCGCCGGGCCGAACACGGCCGAAGTCGATGCAACTCCGGCTGCTGCCGGTTCGTCTGGTAGGGGAGATCGTTCGATCCGCGCCGAGGGCCTCCGGCTGCCAGGAGTTCGGCGGCATTTCGATCCGTTTTTTTGAAGAGCGCAAACCACAGGGGCGGATATCATGGTTGCCGCCGCGAATCGCGTGGAATGGGCGGTATCCTGTGATTCAGTTTTTTTGCGCCAGGGAATGGCCGCCGTTTCACTGATCGGCATCTGAAATGAGACCGATTCGCCTGGATCGCAGAAGGCGTCTTCCCCGAAAAGGCAGGAATAGCCGCAAGAGGGGATTTTTTCGCGTATCAGGAAATTGGGTTAATTGTGCAAAAACCGGGCGTCAAATTGTATGAGGCGCTTACCGCGCAGCGAGAAATAGAGTCTAATGGGCTTTGAGGATCCGCCAAGAGATCCGGTGCGGGAAGTTCCTAGCAGGAGACAACCGGGACGCCACTCAGTCATAATGGGGAGATACACAAAAGAGGGTTTGTTCCTCTTTCAGTGATGTGCTATGGCGAATCAGGTGCTACTACCTCCCGAGCTGGAGCCAGGCGATAAGCCTATCGAGCCTACCTTCCTCAGCGGGGTCGAGTATGAGCCGGCGTGGAAGACCCTGGCCGGAAGTATCTACGACCTGCTCTATCCCAAAAAGTTGCCGCCGCTTGAGCTGACGTCCAAGCCGATCGCGGTCGCTGACCCGATGGCGTTTAAGCGGGATCGCAAATCATCGGCAATTTCGATTGTGATTCACGTGCTGGTCATCGCCGGCATCATCCTGGGGTTCCTGTATGGGCGCGCCAAGATGAAGCCCAAAGCCAATCTCCAGGTGACCAACGTCGAGGTTCCTCCTTACCTGCCGATCGCTCCTAACGGTCCGCAGATGGGGGGCGGCGGAGGCGGCGGTTCGCACGACATTATCCAGGCGCCCAAGGGCAAGCTGCCCAAGTTCGAGCAGCAGCCGGTGGTTCCTCCGATGGTGGTGGTCAATGACCACCCCAAGTTGACGCAGGAACCGGCGATCATGATGCCGAAAAACATCCAGCTGCCGACCAATAACATGCCGAACCTGGGAGATCCGAGGACGAGCGTGGTCGGTCCGGCGTCAAATGGAACCGGCGAGCAAGGCGGTATGGGGACCGGGTCCAGCGGCGGAATCGGCTCCGGCAAAGGAAATGGATACGGCCCAGGGGAAGGCGGCGGTTATGGTGGCGGCCTTTACCACGTCGGCGGCGGGGTAGCGGCGCCGCAGTTGATCTTTGCTCCGGATCCGGAGTTTTCCGATGAAGCGCGCCGGGCCAAGTATCAGGGCGTGTGCGTCGTCTCCCTCATTGTGGACGCCCAGGGAAATCCGCAGCGTGTCCAGGTGGTGCGCCATCTCGGGATGGGCCTCGACGAAAAGGCCATTGAGGCGGTCCGGCAGTACAAGTTCAAGCCTGCCACCCTCCAGGGAAAGCCTGTCCCGGTGGAAGTGAATATCGAAGTCAACTTCCGCATCTACTAGCAGCCCTTCTCCCCGCAGGCTGCTCCTGCTTGATGAGCGGGTCGCGCGGCCTGCATGCGGCAAGCCTTCTCCCTCCCTCCCGCTTGAGCTGCGCCGGGTCTTCTCCCGCCTCTTGACTCCCTGCACGATCGCGAGAAATTGCTTTAAGATGTGAGACTTGGATTGGCGCCCCGATGATTTCGAGGCCAGGTTCGAGCTTTCGAGACTTCGGGGAGACGCTGCACTCACAGACAGGAAGGTGTGCCCGTGCTCAAGAATGAATCCCGCCGGTATTTCTTTCAGGCTGCCGCCAAGGCGACAGCCTGTATCTCCGCATCTTCGCTGCCGGGCTTTGGGCTGCTGGGCCTTGGCGGATTGGAGCCATCCTTGTCTGCGCAGGAGACGCCAGCTCCTCCGTTCGTTTCGCTGCCTGCCTCCGAGCTCGAGAGAATGGTCGAAGATCTCCGCTCGAAGCCGGGCGGCAAGACCGTCATTGCCTCAAAACAGCTGCCATTCAATGCTCGCCTGATCTCGGAGCAGGCGACTGGCGGCAAAGAGTTCGAGTTTCATGAGCACACCGACCACATCGTTCAGATCCTGGAGGGCAGCACACACTTCGACGTGGGCGGCACGGCGGAGAATCAGCATCAGGTGAAGCCCGCCGAATGGCTTGCCCCGGGTTCCAAGGGGAGCACGCCGATCGACATGAGTAAGGGAGACATGCTCTTCATTCCCCGCGGCACGCCTCACAAGCGGACCACCAAGGAAAGCGCGGTGCTGATGCTGATCTCAGTTACGGGTCCAACGCCGGGCTAGCATTCCGCTGCTCACTGTCTGTGCTCGGCGCGCCGGAGCCAGCCCAGGCCGTTCAGCGTGCTACTCCGGGGGCGGTATTCGCAACCGACCCAGCCGTCATAGCCGATTTCGTCCAACAGGTCGAACAGGTACGGGTAGTTCAGCTCCCCGATGTCGGGCTCGTGCCTCTCCGGGGCGCCCGCGATCTGAATGTGTCCGCAGGCGGGGGCATAGCGCCGCAGCTTCATGGCAACATCGCCCTCTTCCACCTGCATGTGATAGCAATCCATCTGCATTTGCAGGTTCGGGGTCTGGATGGTCTCGCAGATGGAATACGCCTGCGCCTGCGTATGGAGAAAATATCCGGGAACGTCACGGCGGTTGATTGGCTCAATCAGCGCCGCGATTCCGTGTTCTGCGAAGCGGGCGGCCGCGTATTCCAGATTGGCCAGATAGGTGGCCTGGAGCGCGGAGGAGTCCGCGTCCTGGGGCATGATGCCGGCCATCACGTGCAGCCGGCGGGTTCCCAGCGGGACGGCATAGGACAAGGCCCGATCGACTCCGGAGCGGAACTCGGCCTCTCGCCCGGGCAGACAGGCCATCCCTCGATCTCCCGCGGTCGAGTCTCCCGGCGGCAGGTTGAACAGGACATTCTCAAGGGAATGGGAGCGCAGCTCCACGGCGATCTGCTCAGGTAGGTAATCGTAAGGAAACAGGAATTCGACGCCGCGAAAGCCCGCCTCCGCAGCCGCGCGAAACCGCTCCAGGAAGGGAAGCTCATTGAACATCGTGGATAGATTCGCTGCAAACCTGGGCACGCCGACTCTCCCGGTGCTGAGGTGGATGAATGCAATCCAAAGCGTACGGGACGGGGCATCTTCACGCCAAGGGCTGGTGTGACGCAGGAGATCCTTCGCGCCCAGATCTTAAAGCTCAGGGGGAATAGGGAGAGAGCGAAAACACAAGAAGGAGAAGAAGAGGATGAAATGGTGCGCCCAGAAGGATTCGAACCTCCGGCCTATTGATTCGTAGTCAATCGCTCTATCCAACTGAGCTATGGGCGCACGTTTGTTCGGCTGCGAACACTCTTAAGATAACAACTGTCGCGCGGCGCTGTAAACCCTTGGGCTATTTGGCAGGAGCCGAGGCGGCGGCCGGCTCAGGGGAAGGCTGCGGGGGAATCAGCGAGATCTCCTCGACGATGTCCAGTCCGGTGCGGCGAAGCAATTGCGCGATGACTGCCCGGTTGAGACGGGTGAAGTCGAATTCCACGCGAACCGTCTTTTTCTGTTCGTCGATGGCGATGCGACGGATTCCATAGACCTCATGCACCTTTCCCAGCGCCGCCATGGTGGCTTCCGTCGGATGTTGCTCATAGCGGTAGAGAGCGTCGAGATTGGTGGTCATGGATAGATCATAGCAAGGGATCGCGAGAGCGATGTCGGGCCGGCCCGCTTAGAGATGGGAGAGGTATTCCAGGATTTCGGGCGTGTTCCAGTCCTGAGGGCCGATGAATTTACGGCGGATCACGCCCTGCCGGTCGATAATGTAAGTCTCCGGAGGCCGCGTGGTCCCGAACGCCAGGTTGGATTGTTGCGAGGTATCCAGCACCGGGGTGATAGCCGTCAGATGATTGACCTTGACGTATCGCTGATAGGCCGCCGGGTCCTCGTCGAAGCTGACTGCGAGCACTGTGATGCCGGGCATGCGCTGCTGCAGCTGGATGAGCGAAGGAAACTCCTCCAGGCAGGGCGGGCACCAGGAGGCCCAGAAGTTCAGGACCACGACGCGCCCGCGATACTGGTCGAGCCGGACGGTTTTTGCTCCGTCATGGATGGTGAAGTCGGGAGCTTTTTGGCTTAACTGAGCGGGATGATCTCCGCGGTCACATCCGCCCAGGAGGATGGAGGCAAATGCAAGGACGGCAGGCAGGCGACGCAGGCGCACATCCCTATAATACCGGCTCAAGTCCCGAAAGTGCCTGCCGATGAGTTCATTCGCTGGCCCGGCGGAGACCCTGCGCCTCTCGGTGATGGTTCCCGCGCGGAATGAGGAGGATGTATTGCAGGGGTGCCTGGAGTCTCTGGTCCGCCAATCGGAGGAGGATTTCCGGCTGGGGACTCATTGGGAGCTGCTGGTGGCCGACGATCACTCGACGGATTGCACTCGCGCGATCGCGGAGCACATGGAAGGCGTCACCGTTCTCAGCCCGGACGAACCCCCGCAAGGCTGGACGGGAAAGGCAAACGCGCTCTGGACGGCTGCCCGAAGGGCGCAAGGAGAGTGGTTCCTGTTTACCGATGCCGATACCGTGCACGAGCCCGGCGACCTGAAACGCGCTCTTGAGGAGGCCGGGAGCGGCCATCTGGCGCTCCTGTCATATTCGCCGCGGCAGAGGGTCAGCGGGTTCTGGCAGCGTGCTCTGATGCCTGTCGTCTTCTCCGAGCTTGCGTTGGCCTATCCGCCGGGGAAGGTCTCCGATCCGGCCTCGCGGGTTGCGGCGGCCAATGGCCAGTTCCTCATGGTTCGCCGGAACGCTTACTTCGAAGTCGGCGGCCACTCGGCGGTTCCGGGGTCTCTGCTTGAGGATCTCGATCTGGCTGCTCTCTTCAAGCGGCGGAGATACTCCATCGGCTTCCGCTATGCGCCGGATGCATTGAGCACCCGGATGTACCGCAGCGCAGGCGCCATGGTCGAAGGGTGGACCAAGAACCTCGCCAGGCTCTTTGCCCAGCCGCTGCTGCTGGCGGCATGGCGGATGCTCGACCTCCTGCTGGTGGTCGCACTTCCGCTGCTGGTTTGGGCTCTTTTCTCCCATCCGCTGCAGCGCTACGCTCTTTTGGCCGTGTGGGCGCATGCGCTGTGGAGGTTCTTCTCCCGGGTCGCCGGCTCGAATTTTCCCGCCGCCGACTGCGCGCTTGCGCTCTTCGGGATGCCATTGTTTTGTATGCTGCTTCTCCGCAGCTGGTTTGATCATGTGATTCGCAGACGGGTGGTTTGGAAGGGCCGTCAATACTCGACCGGCAGAATTTGAAGAAGTCAGCGGCCCTGGCGCATCATTCGTGATGGAAATCCTGCAAAATGGAGAAAGTGGCTGTATACCGAGTGAAGCATGCTTCTTACCAGAAAAGCCGAGTTTTCCGCATCTCATTACTACTGGAACGATCTCCTTTCCCCGGAGGAGAATGAGCGCCTCTTTGGCAAATGCGCAAATCGAAACGGACACGGACACAATTACGTTCTGGAAGTGACGGTCGAGGGCCGGGTGGATCCGGTCTCCGGCTTCGTCGTCGATCTCAAGCGGCTCAAGGAAGTGATTCATCGGGAGGTGGTGGACGTGTACGACCATCGCCATCTCAATCTTGAAGTTCCGGAGTTCAAGGAGAGCATTCCGACGACGGAAAACATCGCCATCGCGGTCTGGAAGCGGCTGGAAGCCGGCATCGGGTCGCAGGGCGCGAAGCTGCACCGGGTACGCGTCTACGAGATGCCTGAACTCTTTGCGGACTACTACGGGGAAGTATGAAGGCATACCTCTCACGCCGTTATCAGATCAGCGCCGCGCACCGGCTGCATTCGAATGCGTTCAGCGAAGAAGAGAACAGGGCGGTATACGGCAAATGCAATCACCCGCATGGCCACGGCCATAACTATGTGATTGAGGTGACGGTGAGCGGCCAGGTGGACCCAATGACCGGAATGGTGTGCAACCTGGCTGATCTCGATTCCATGGTGCAGGCGGAAGTGATCGACCGCTTCGATCACACTAATTTGAACCTTGCCGAGTGCTTCTCCGACCAGGTGCCGACCACGGAGAATTTATGCCGGACCATCTACGGCCTGGTGGCGAAGCGTTTTTCGGCGGCCCGCCTGGAGCGGGTGCGAATTGAAGAGACGGCAAACAACAGTTTTGAGTACTCCGGAAAGGACTAGGATGGCTCATCCAGCAATGATCGACCAGAGACCGGCCCCGAGTCTGGAGGGCTTCAGCACCCAGGAGATTTACAGGGAACTGATCTCCCGTTTCGGCGAGGATCCGGCGCGCGACGGTCTAGTGAAAACCCCGGAGCGGGTAGCCGGCGCCATGGCTTTCCTCACCAAGGGGTATCAGCAGGATCCAGGTAAGATTTTGCGCGGGGCGCTCTTCGACGTCGACTACGATGAGATGGTGATCGTCAAGGAGATTGAGATGTTCTCCCTGTGCGAGCATCACCTGCTGCCTTTCTTTGGCAAGGTGCATGTCGCCTATATCCCCAACGGCAGAGTCATCGGCTTGAGCAAGATTCCGCGGCTGGTCGATGTCTTCGCGCGGCGGCTGCAGGTGCAGGAGCGGCTGACGCGGCAGATCGCCGAGGCCATCGAAGAGGCTGTGGAACCCCGGGGTGTCGGCGTGGTGATCGAGGCGAGGCATCTCTGCATGATGATGCGCGGGGTGGAAAAGCAGAACTCCTCCACCGTTACCTCGGCCATGCTGGGGGTCTTCCAGCAGCAGAACACGCGCGCCGAGTTCCTTTCTCTGGTGCGCGACCATCCTCCCCGCAGCTAAGAGGATCGCGAGCAGGCGATTCGTCGCAATTGAGGAGCGTTGCTCCCCGTTGCTGAAGCGAGGCAGCGGCTGAAGGCTGCAATGGATCCAGCATGCTCCTGCCGGGCTGCGCGGAACTTCACAGGCGTTCGTACTCTGCCGGCCAAAGGGGCGGATGTTCGGCTCGGCACTTCGGAAGCGGCGTCTCCGCTCCATTTCCCGGCGGAGGCTGAATCTGCCACACGCTCTTCGGCTTACCGGCTCCTTCGCGCGAAGATTAAACTGCTGCGGAACGTCAGGTAGTATCTTGTTAACGATCACATTTTATGGCAGGATACTCGTTCCGGTTATGAAAACCTTTTCCATTGGAGTTGACTTAGGCGGCACCAACTTGCGGGTTGCCGCGTTTACGTCCGATTTCCGGCGCATTGCGCAGAGCGCAATCCCAACCCGCGTGGCTGCCGGACCGGAAGAGGTGGCACGGGATATCTGCCGCGAGATCAGCAAGCTGCTGCAAGAGTGTTCGAGCCGGGGCAAGCTGCAGGGCATCGGCGTGGGCTCTCCCGGCCCGATTGAATTGCCGGCGGGGCGGCTTGGTGCGCCGCCCAATCTGCCTGGCTTTGAAGGCTTCGAGTTGAGGAAGACGCTCGAAGGCATGCTGCAGCTTCCAGTGCACGTGGAACATGACACCAGCGCCGCGGCGTTGGCGGAATGCTTGAACGGGGCAGGAAGGGAACACCATGAGGATTCACTTTGCATGCTCACCCTGGGAACAGGGGTCGGCGGCGGAGTGCTCTTTGGCGGTAAGATCTGGCACGGCATGAACGGTATGGCGGGCGAGATGGGACATATTCCTCTGTTTCCGGATGGCGAACCCTGCTCTTGCGGCGGGCGAGGCTGCCTCGAGCTTTACGCTTCGGCCACGGGCATCCGGCGCATGGCTGGAGAACTGGCTGGCGCGGGAAAAGCCCCACAGATCGCGCAGGTCCTGGATGGAGACGCGGCGCTGGCTACCTTTGAGATTGCCCGCCTCGCAGATGGTGGCGATGAGCAGGCCCGGGCGCTGTTTTCCAGGGTCGGCCGCTCTCTCGGCATAGGCTTGGCGACCCTGGTGAACACGCTCAATCTGCCGCTGTATGTGATCGGAGGCGGCGTAGCGAATTCATGGCGTCTCTTTGCTCCGGACATGATGGAAGCTTTGAACCATTTCAGTTACGTGTACCGCCTCACCCGCCCGAAGGGAGACGATTCTAACTCGCGCGGCACAACCCGGGTGGTTCCCGCAATCTTAGGGTCTGACGCCGGGCTGCTGGGAGCAGCCATGCTCCCATACTCCTAACTCCTTGGAAAAATCTCTCGCATTCGTGACCGGAATTCCTGGTCTCTCCATCCCGCGAGCGACGGGGAGACTTGACTTGCAGTTTTCGTCTTGAAGTTCCTTGTGCGAAAATCATGCGGGCCGCTGCACGAAGCGATTCATTCAGCGGCGAGGGCTTCATGACGGCGCATAGGGTTCTGGATATCCTCAATTCCGGATAAAAAATCCAGAATTAAGGATTCGCCCTCTTTAGAACAGTGGAAACGGCTTGAGCTTTGGGCTCTTGCGGTAGCGCTATCAGGGATAAAAACGCAGCTTTCTTCGGGTAGATAACCGTTTTTGTGCCCTTGCTTAAGAATATCCTTGACAATCGTTATCATGACGTGGCGTTCTTATACGAGCTTAAAACACAGGAGCAGAGTTCCCTCTGTAAGTTGAGGACAGCGAGGAGCCTGGAGAAGTCATTCAGGCCGGCCAGGGCAAGAACTCGGCCTCGATGCTAACTCGAACGGTGCAGGACGGCGCCTGAATCAACGGATTAATCATTTTGGAGAGCAAAGAGATGCGACGCAGCGATATATCAGTGCGAATCAACAAAAGTGAAAAGAGAGCGGAAGAGGGCGGAGATCCTGGACCACATCTGGTTCAGTCCGCAGCGCAGGCGAGCGCTTCGCCGCAGTTGTGGCGATCCCTCTTCTTTCGGTTGGCATTGCTTGTTTTGATCGCCGTTGGCCTTTCCGGCGGCAGATTGTATGCGCAAACCGGATCGATCACGGGCACCATTGTCGACCCCTCGGGCGCGGCGATCCCTGGAGCATCGGTTCAGGTCGTCGACAACGCAACCGGCACGGTGATCCGCCAGGCGACCTCGGACGCCTCGGGCACCTTTCGCCTGCTCAATCTGGCGCCCGCGACCTACAACCTGAAGATCTCCGCCTCGGGGATGAAGGATCTGGCTCGCAACGGGGTCGTACTGGACCAGGAGCAAACCCTCGGCCTCGGCCAGTTGACGATGACGCTGGGCGAGGCCTCGCAGACGGTGACCATCACTGCGCAGACGCCGCTCATCGAGACGGCAACCTCCAATAACTCGGCGGTCATCCCGCAGCGCCAGGTTACCGAGCAGCCGCTGAACGGACGCGACTTCGAGTCGCTCATGACGACACTGCCCGGTGTGGTCACCAATGATTCTTCGCAGTTCCGCCTGGTTTTCAACCAGACCAACGACTTTTATGTCAACGGCATGCGCGGCACGGCGAACAACTTCTTCCTCGACGGCGTGATCAACACTGACGTGGGAGCCAACGACGGCGAATACACCAACCTCAGCATCGACGCGGTCGGGGAGTTCAAAACGCTGACCGGCAACTTCAACGCGGAATATGGCCGCAGCCCGGGCGTCATGATCCTGGTGAACACCAAGAGCGGCGGTGACCGGTTCCACGGCACCCTCTGGGAGTTCGACCGGAATCAGGACTTCAACGCCAACGACTGGTTCAGCAACCATCAGGGATCTCCGAGACCGATCCTCAAGTTCAATCAGTTCGGCGGAAATATCGGCGGTTACATTCCGATTCCCAAGATCTCTCCCCGCAGCAACAAGAAGGCCTTCTTCTTCTTTAACTACGAGGGAACGCGCGCCAGCCGTCCGAATGGCGGGGCATACTACGACATGCCCAACCCGATCATGCTGGGCATCGGCACGCCGAACGGTCAGGCCGACCTCTCGCCGCTTTATCGCGCCGGCAACATGTGCGATTTCAACGGCACTTCGACTTGCACGCCGATCCACGACAGCACCGGAGCCCTGGTAAAAAATGGGCAGGTCTTCCAGCCCGGAACGGTCAAGTACGACTCAGTCGGCGAAATCTCCAGCGGCACGGTTTACGCGAACAACATCGTTCCCGCATCTCAGTTCAATAATCAGTACCCGGCGATGTTCAAGTACTTCAATCCCGGCTACAAGGGAAGCTACAACCGGGCCTACGAGCCGAACGGATTCAACGACCAGGTCCGCATTCCGTTCCAGGACACGTACGTGTTCTATAAGAACCAGTACGTAGTTCGCGTCGATTACAACTTCAGCACCAAGGCGAACGCATTCTTCCGCTATGTGGATGACCGCCAGCAGGAGAGCCAGGGCTTCGGCATCTTCTCCGGAAACAGCTTCCCCGTTCTTCCGCAGTACCGGAAAAAGCCGGGCAAGAGCTATGCATGGAGCCTGGTCAACGTGATCTCTCCGACGCTCACCAACGAAGCGACCGTGGGCTGGCTCCATCTGACGCAGGTGGTGGACATCGTCCCGGGAACTCCCAAATCCACCTACGACAAGACCGCTCTCGGTTTTAGCTTCACCGACATCTACCCAGCGACCAACACGCACAACCTTGCGCCGAATATCAACTCCGGCGACGGCTATCTCAACGCCAGCCCGTTTCCTTCCGGGTGGACCTCAACCGGCAACACGGTTGTCGCGACGGATGACGTAACCAAGGTCGCCGGCAATCACGTCATCAAGTTCGGTCTGATGGCCGATCTGAACGAAAACGGGCAGGAGGGAAGCTGGCAGGAAAATCCGTCCCTGAACTTCGGCGCCAGCAACCAGAATCCCAACAACAGTGGCTCGGGAATCGGCAATCTTATCCTTGGCAACTACACCACCGTAAGCCAGTCGAACATATACGCCTACGGACACTTCCACTTCTTCCAGTACGAGGGCTATATACAGGATACGTGGAAGGCGACTCCGCGGTTGACCATCGACGCCGGTCTGCGTTACGAATTCGTTGGACCGACCTACACGGTTGCGCCCTATCACCAGTACTACTTCGAGCCATACGCCTACAATCCAAGCCAGGCGGTACAGATCAATACCGCGCCAAATACTCCGGGGCAGACGCCAACCCAGAACACGATCGTGAAAGGTTCCGGGAATCCCTACAACGGCATGATTCAGGAAGGAACGCAGGGACTGCCCAAGGGCGGCCTGAACTTCCGCTTCAACAATTTTGGCCCGCGCGTGGGCTTTGCTTATGACGTCTTCGGAAACGGCAAGACCGCTCTCCGCGGCGGCATGGGCATCTTCTTTGAGCGCTATCAGCAGAACGTCTTCAACTTCGGCGGTCTGAGCAACGCTCCCCTCGTTTACACGCCGACCATCTATGGCGGCAACATCGGAACTATCTCCCCAGCTCTGGTGAACGGCGCGAATCTGACGCCGTCCAGCGTGCTCTCGGCCGATCGGGCGGGACAGATCCCGACCACATACGGCTACAACATCGGCATCCAGCAGGAACTGCCGCATCAGATCGGCCTGGATATTACCTACATTGGCAACGTCAGCCGGCATCAGATGTATACCGTGAATCTCCAGCAATTGCCTCTGGGACTTACGACCGGCCCCAACAGCCCCCTGCCGGCGGTCCACAACGTTACCGCCGCGATCCTCCCCTACAAGGGCTATAGCTCGATCGTCTACAACAAGTTCGGCGCGGGCAGCAGCTACAACGGCCTGCAGGTTCACGTGGTTCGCAGATTCAGCGACAAGTTCACGATGAACGCGGACTACACCTTCTCCAAGGCGATCGATCTTTCCGACACCGACAATGACGGGAGCGTCTTCCCCGACAATACCCAGCTCAAGAAGTTCTATGCTCCAGCCGGGTATGATCGTCGCAACGTCTTCAACTTCCAGTACGTCTACAACCTGCCCGATTTCCGCGGCCACGACAAACTCATTCAACTGACTGCGGGAGGATGGGAGTTCTCGGGCATCACGCAGTTCTGGAGCGGCAGCCCCTGCCTCTCCGGCGCAAGCCCGACGGGCGATTCGTGCGATCTTACTTCCAGCGGCAACCTGGGCAATGGCGGCTTCGGCCACATCCGTCCAGACTACGTTGGCGGCGGGCCGACGCTCACCAACCACACACATAACGTTCCCAAGGGACAGAACCCCACATGGTTCAACCCCGGCGTCTTTGCCCAGCCTGCAAACGGCAGCTTCGGCAACTATCACCGCAACACCATGTATGGTCCGGGAATCGACAACTGGAACATGGCGCTCCTGAAGAATCTCAACCTCACCGAGAATGTTCGCTTCCAGCTGCGGTTTGAGTACTTCAACGTCTTCAACCACACGCAGTGGGGAAACATCAACACCAACCTGTCTGCGCCGAGTGCCGGAACGCCATTTTCAGGCCGGAACGCGGGGAACTCCGGGCAGATCACAACTGCTCGCGATCCTCGTCAGCTCCAGCTTGGAGGCAAGTTCTACTTTTAATCGCTGCTTTACCTTCCACCGGCCGGGTTCTCTAAGGGAGCCCGGCCCTCCCTTTTTGCACCCATCCGAAGTTGCTTGAAGACCTCTGATCGCCCTATCCGCGACGTTCCGGAGGAATCGTCTACACTCAGTCGTAGGACTTGAACTCATGAGATCTTCCGCGGCAGCCGTTGCCGTTGTTCTGCTCGCCTTCTCTTGCCCGGCGATCGTCCACGCAGCTGAGACAGACAAGCAGATCTTCGACTCCGCAATGCAGGCGCTCAGCGCCGGCGATTACGTCAAGGCGGAGGCAGGTTTTACCAGGGTCCTCCAACTGGATCCCCGGAATCTGGGTGCTCTGGCCAATCTTGGAGTGGTCTACTCCCATACGCATCGCTACGCCAAGGCAATTGAGATCTATCAGCGCGCGCTCCGCATCAGCCCTCAGCTCAAGGCAGTCCAGTTAGACTTGGGCCTCGCCTATCTCAAGCAGGAAGACTACAGTCACGCCCTCCCGTATTTCCGGCAGCTGCACAGCCGCTATCCGGATGACCATCAGGCGGCGATGCTCCTGGCCACCTGCATGGTCTTTGGCGGCCAGCCGCAGGATGGGATCGCTCTATTAAAGCCACTGGCGGAGGACAGCGATCCTGATCCGGCCGCCCTCTACCTGCTGGGTGTCGCCGAAGCACGCGCAGGACAGCAGCAGGCGGCTCAGCAGGTCTTTGCCAGGTTGTTCGCGACCAGCGCCACTCCGGCACAATCGAATTTTCTTCTGGGAGAGGCTTACTATGACGCGGCGCAGTTTGCGGAGTCCGAGCAAGCCTTCCAGGCGGTGCGTCAGGCCGACAATGCTTTTCCCGGCCTTCACCGGGAACTGGGCAAGGTATATCTGAGCCAGCGGCAGAACGCGGAGGCGGAGAGGGAACTGAAGCAGGCCATTCAGCAGGATCCCGCGGACGCGAATGCCTACTATTTTCTGGGAGCGCTGCTGGTCCAGTCGAACCGCTATCGCGACGGACTCCCCTATCTTGAAAAAGCGCAGGCCATGGCCCCTGATTCCTGGGCGACCTGCTTCTATATGGGAAAAGCGAAGCTGGAGTTGAAGGAGACGCCTGCGGCAATACGGCTGCTGCAACAGTCCGCAGAGATGAATCCCGATGCCCCGGAGGTCTTCTATCTGCTGGGCCGCGCGCTCCGTTCGGAGGGGCGTACGCAGGAGGCCGCGGCCGCATTCCACCGCGTAACCGAGCTGCACAGCACCGCGCTGGAGGCAGAGAGCCGCGCGCTCAAAAGCGCCAGTGTGGCGGGCGCGCGCTGACCAGCGCAAGCGCAGACGTGTTGGAGCACGTTCCTGACGCCGTGGCTGGCTGGCCAATTTCTTTCGCCAGTGCTTCCCCTATCCTCTAAATCTGCCTGAGAAGGCGCGAATTTTAACAGGTTTCTGGCAATGAAAGCCGTTCGGCCGCGGGCATCTCGCTGGATAAGGGGAATCCAGGCGATTGAGTCCCCATGGCAAAGATCGGCCTGACGATGACTTATAATGAATGCCGAGCGGACTGAGAGGGAGGACGTATCCACCTCGGTCAATGTTGATCGTCTTGCTCAGTCTCTAGGGAAGGGATCTCTGCCACATGGCGACAGGAGAAGTTGCGCTGGGCACTACCGGTGCGGGAAGCGCAACGGAAAGCTCAGAAGCACCTCGGCCGTCCGCGTCCAAATCGATCGCGAACGACTTCAGCATTCAAGTAGCTACGGTAAATGGATCAGGATCGCAATCGGCCAACAGCGTATTGCTCAAGAGCATCTTTGCCATGGGCATCCCGGTCAGCGGCAAAAACCTGTTCCCATCCAATATCGCGGGCCTGCCCACCTGGTACACAATTCGCGCCAGCAAACAAGGGTACGTCGCCCGCAAAAAAGAAATCGATCTTCTGGTCGCGATGAATCCTGAGACGGCGCGGGAAGATATTCTCTCGCTGCCCGCGGGAGCGGCCGCGATCTACGACGAGTCACTCAATCTCAAGCAGTATCGAGAAGACGTGATCTGCTATCCGGTTCCTTTTGACAAGATCACAGCCGCTGTCTGCCCGGAGGCCAAGCTCCGCAAGCTGGTCCGAAACATGGTTTACGTCGGCGTGGTTGCGCAGTTGGTTGCCATGGACATGCAGGTCGTGGAAGCCGCGGTGCGGCGCCAGTTTGCCCGCAAGCAGAAGGCTGCGGACCTGAACTGGAACGCGGTGAAGGCCGGATATGAATACGCAGCGCAATCGCTCACCAAGCAGGACCCGTTCGTGCTGGAGCGGATGCATGCTACCGACGGCCAGATCATCATCGACGGCAATTCGGCGGCTGCACTGGGGGCGATGTTTGCCGGCGTTACCGTAGTTACCTGGTATCCCATCACGCCGTCTTCTTCGGTAGTGGAAAACCTGATCGACTACTTGCGGAAGTACCGCATCGAGGAAGACGGAAAGGCGACATTTGCCGTCGTGCAGGCGGAGGATGAGTTGGCCGCTATCGGCATGGTCCTCGGCGCCGGCTGGGCGGGCGCACGTTCCATGACCGCGACGTCGGGCCCGGGAATCTCGCTGATGGCGGAGTTTGCCGGTCTCGGCTATTTCGCGGAACTGCCGGGGGTGATCTTCGACATCCAGCGTGTTGGTCCCTCCACCGGCATGCCGACGCGCACGATGCAAGGCGACTTGCTTTCCGTGGCCTACTTGTCCCATGGCGATACTAAGCACGTCATGTTGCTGCCTGCCTCGGTCGAGGAGTGCTATCAGTTTGCGCAGGACGCTTTTGATCTTGCAGAACAGTTGCAGACGCCGATCTTTGTCCTCTCGGATCTGGATCTGGGGATGAATAACTGGATGTCCAAGCCCTTCCCCTATCCGGAGAAGCCGCTGAACCGGGGTAAGGTGCTCACCAAGGAAGATCTGGATCGCCTCGGCGGATTTGCGCGCTACAAAGATGTGGACGGCGACGGTATCCCGTACCGCACGCTGCCCGGAACCGATCATCCTCAAGCTGCCTACTTTACCCGGGGCAGCGGGCACAACGAGAAGTCCGCATACACCGAGCGCCCAGACGAGTACCAAAGCCTGATGGAGCGGCTGGCGCTTAAATTTGAGACCGCCCGCACCCTGGTTCCCGCGGCTGAGGTCGTTCAGACCGGAAAATCCAAAATCGGGTTGATCGCTTTTGGAACTTCGGACTTTGCCGTGCGCGAGAGCCGGGACCAGCTCAAGAAAGAATATGACCTGGAGACGGATTACCTGCGGCTGCGGGCTTTTCCGTTTTCCCCCGAGGTGCTGGCTTTTGTTGCCGCGCATGAGCGGGTTTATGTGATTGAACAGAACCGGGACGCGCAAATGCTGAGCTTGCTCAAGCTGGACCTTCCCGTAGCCGAGACCGCGAAGCTCAGGAGCGTACGCCACTTCAACGGCTTGCCGATTGATGCGCGGTCGATCACCGACGAGTTGGTTCTGCAGGAGGAGCTCTAAATGGCGACGATCACGCAAAATCCGCCGGCGTCCGGCCCGGCGCCGAAGAGAAACCGGCTGGGACTGCAGGTACTCGATTACCGCGGCGGCAAGACGACGCTTTGCGCAGGCTGTGGTCACAACGCGATCTCGGAACGCATTATTGACGCGATGTACGAGATGGGCGTTCAGCCGGAACGCGTCATGAAGCTCTCCGGTATCGGCTGCTCGTCCAAGAGTCCGGCGTATTTCATGAGCCGTGCGCACAGCTTCAACAGCGTGCATGGTCGCATGCCGTCGGTAGCTACGGGAGCGCTTCTCGCCAATCGCACCATGCTCGGGCTGGGGGTGAGCGGGGACGGCGACACCGCCTCGATCGGCTTCGGTCAGTTTGCTCACCTGATGCGGCGTAACCTGCCGTTGATCTACATCATTGAGGACAACGGCGTCTACGGCCTGACGAAAGGCCAGTTCTCGGCGACGGCGGATCTGGGCTCGAAACTCAAGACCGGCGTAGTGAATGATCTGCCTCCTATCGATACGTGCGCCATGGCGATCAAGCTCGGCGCTACGTTTGTGGGCAGGTCCTTCTCCGGCGATAAGAAACAATTGCTGACCATGCTCAAGGCTGCGATTGCGCATCGCGGAACCGTCATGCTCGATGTCATCTCTCCCTGCGTCACCTTCAACGATCACGAGGGTTCGACCAAGAGCTACAAGTACATTCAGGAGCACGACGAGGCAATCAACGAGGTCGGCTTCGTGCCTTATTTTGAAGATATCGCGGTCGATTACGATCCAGGCACGACATACAACGTCGAGCTGCACGACGGATCGCATCTCCGGCTGCGGAAACTGCACGACAGCTACGATCCGACCGATCGCATCGGGGCGGTGAAGGCCCTGATGGAGGCAGAACAGCGCGGCGAGGTCCTGACCGGCGTGTTTTACGTCGATACGGAGCGGCCGGACTTTACGGAGCTGTTGAATATGGTTCCCGAACCCCTGGCGACTCTTCCCGAATCGCGTGTCCGTCCTCCGCGCAGCGTGCTGGAAGAAGTGATGCAGCGGCATCAATAGCCGCGTGTTGCCGGGTCTCTGAAAATCCGTTCAGCCATACAAATGCCCACCCCTGCCGCGTAGCTTGCCGCGGGGGTGGGCATTTCTCTTGGGCGGCTTCAGCCGAAAGGAAGGGATGCTCTCACCCCCTGCCGGGGCGGACAGACGGAGCTGTAGGGCCGTGCGCTCGAACCCACTATAGTAGAGAGTGTGAATGGGCTGTTGGTGGTGGATAAGGCCGGAGGGATGACGTCGCACGATGTTGTGGCAAAGCTCCGTGGGATCACCGGGGAGCCTTCGCTGGGGCATCTGGGGACGTTGGACCCGATGGCGACCGGAGTGCTGCCCATTCTTGCCGGGAAGTACACCCGGCTGGCTCAGTTCTTCGGCCCTCTGGTCAAGACCTACACCGGCTCCATTCGCTTTGGATTTGCAACCGATACTTACGACGCCGAGGGCAGCCCGGCGTCCGCTGCGAAAGATGTTTCTCTCACGCTTGAGGCGGTCAGGGCCGCGGCTGAAGGCTTTCGTGGAGAGATTGACCAGATCCCGCCTCCCTTTTCCGCGAAGAAGGTG
>DASYYO010000325.1:0-9473 GCA_035933805.1 Acidobacteriaceae bacterium
CAGATCAACTGAAAATCTCAACCTCATCCTCATCCGGCCACGATACCAGGCAGTGAATTCATCGCTAGCCTCGATCTCCCAGCCCATCTGTAGATTATGCATTCCAGGTGATATTCCGTAAGTTGATATTTTTAGCATCACTCCAACACAAACCCCTACATGATGTTGACCGCCGCTGCCGCTGAATTTGGCGCGATACGAACACGACGGAATGAGCCTTTAAGAACTCACTACCTTATTGATTAATTTGTAAAAGGGTTTTGGTAGCGTCATCGGGGATCGAACCCGAACTCTCCGCCTTGAGAGGGCGGCGTGTTAACCAATTACACCATGACGCCACATTGGGAAGGATGGGAAACGCATGGAGGCGCTTCGACCCGAAATCCAGTATAGCAAAGGCCATCCGGAACGGCTTCCGGCACAGAATCCACGCGTATCGTCTGCCCTCAACACAGCGCGAGGACGGCTAGACGCCCAGGCGTTTGACCTCATCGTTATAGTACTTGCGATAGAGGATGTCCCATTCCTGGCTGCCTTCCAGGATGATCTTGCGCTGGGAGGCGATCTTCTGGCGCGCCGCCTGATCGATCTTCATCTCCTCGGTCAGAACCTTCTCCAGCGCCTTCCGCGCCTCCTGCCGGATCGCGTTCCGGTCTTCCAGGAACTCACATTCATCGGTCTCCGCAAGCACGTCGGCAACCATGTGCGCCATTTTGTTCAGCTTGTCGCGACTGACTCTCACAGCACCGCCTTGTATTTCCGGGCCAGCTCCTGCTTCACCTTCTTGAACATCTCCGCGTAGCTCGCGCCCGTCCGCCGCATGTCTTCCTGGTAGGCGTCCAGAATCACCCGCACCTCTTCGTTGATGCGGTCCTCCAGACTCAACTCTTCCAGAAGGGCGGCATTGACACGCTCATTGACCACGCCCACTTTTTGGGTACGGATCACCTTGGCATCGATGAGCTGCTTGACCGTTTGCCTTGCCAGATAGCTTACGTATTCCCGCGAAAAAATCATTTGACCTGCTCCGGACTATAGCACATTCGCGGACGCGTTTCCGCCCACGCGCGGCCTGCCAACGACTGTCGGCAGCTCCGTGTTCGCCGGAACAAGTGCCAGTATTCCCACGGCTTTGCGGCGGCTCAGCCGCAAAGCCGGCAGTCCGCCGGAAAAGCGGCTCTGTCCTGTTTCTGCAACACTCGGCCGTCCGATTCCCCGCCCGGCTGGCGTTCCTTTTCGGGTTCCGGACAACCGCCATTTCTTGCTCTCAAGCCGGGTTCTCAGGGCCGGGGCGCGCCATCTCGGGCTTGTAAGTCGCGGCGGCCGCCGCGCCCGGAAGCTCCCCTCCCACAGCCCTCGCCCTTCCGGTGGGGTTGATCCATACTATTCAAAAAGCGAGAGTTCTCTTCCGCGAACAAGCGCAACTCTTTTTCATGGGATCTCCCCGGCATCCGCTGTCATCTGCGACAATAGGGATCGCGAACATGCGCCCAGACGACTTGCTCTCTCTCAAAGATGACATGGTGGCCTTCATTGAGGGTCATGGAATGCGCCGCCTGCCCGGCTACGTGCCGGAGGATATCCCAACCGTCTTGTGGGAAGACGACACCAATCCCGACAGTTGGAAGGACTTTGTCGAGATGGCGAAGGTAGCCTCCGCGCCGTTTCTCACCATGAGCGAGATCGTCCTGGAGAAACAGGACCTGGAGCTGCTCCTGGGGCAGCTTCACGATGAGACATTTTCCGAATCGCAGGCGGCCGAGATCCAGGAGGCGCAGTATCTGGTGAACTATGTTGGCCGGACCGGATACATCCAGCTCGGCTTTGCCCACCAGGGCGTCGTCTTCATCCATGAGAACGCCACGGAGTGGTACGAGCGCTATCAGCACCTGCTTGAATTCGTTGAGGACTTCGGCGACCTCGTCTTTGGCGATGAAGACGATGAGGACGACGAGGACGATGATGAAGCCCGGTGAGCGCCGCAGGTCTCCCGGCGAGCTCGCCGCGCCTCGCGCATCATGACCCGGTCGCTTTTTCCCGCTGGGAGCTGCCTGAGGCGAGGACTGCGGCGGCCGCTGAGCTGGCGCAGAGCGCCGGCCTGCCTCCTGCGATCACCGAGCTACTCCTGAATCGGGGTGTTGCCAGTGCGGCGGAGGCCGAAGAGTTCCTCCATCCGCGAATGGAGCACCTGCTCGACCCCTATAGCATGCGCGGCATGGCCGAGGCCGTGGCTCGCGTCCAGGCGGCGCTCGATCGCCGCGAGCCCATCCTGATCTACGGTGATTACGACGTAGACGGCACCACGGCCATCGTTCTGCTGAAGACGGCTTTGGAGATCCTGGGCGGCGACGTGCGCTTCCATGTGCCCCATCGGATTCGCGAGGGGTATGGGATGCAGCCGGAGGTGCTCGCCGCGGCGGCGCAGGAGGGCGTCCGCCTGGTCATCAGCGTGGACAGCGGCATTCGCGCCCATGCAGCCGCCGAAGCAGCCGCCCGTCTCGGGCTGGACCTGATCATTACCGATCATCATCTTCCCGAGCCTCTCGCTGAGCCGGCGCACCTGGACGGAGATCTGTCGCATGGACAGCCGCCCTCATCGCGTCTGCCCCGCGCCCTGGCCGTCCTCAACCCCAACCAGCCCGGCTGCGGGTATCGCTGCAAATTCCTCTGCGGAGCGGGGATCGCTTTCAAGCTCTCCCAGGCGCTGCTGGAGGCGAGCGATCCTGAACGCGCCCGCAACAGGATACTGCCCTCTTTTCTTAAGATGTTGGCCATCGCCACGGTTGCAGATTCCGTTCCCCTGTCGGGAGAGAACCGGGCGCTGTTGAGCCTCGGCTTGCAGCAGCTCCGCAATCCCGTGAACCCTGGTCTTCGCCGGCTGATGCAATTGGCGGAGCTCGACCCCGCACTGCGCCCGGTGACTGCAACCGATATTGCCTTCCGCATTGCTCCGCGGATCAACGCCGCGGGCCGCATGGATGTTGCCTCCGACGTTGTCGATCTCTTTACCACCCGCGATCCTGCCAGGGCGGCGCAGCTGGCCGAGAAGCTGGACCGGCTCAACGGCGAGCGGCGCCAGGCCGAGGCGGCGATTCTCCAACAGATCGAACAACGGCTCGAAGACGAGATTGGCTTCGCCCAGGCCGGCTGCGTTGTAATTGACGGCGACGGCTGGCACCGCGGCATCATTGGCATTCTCGCTTCCCGGGTCGTCGACCGGATGCGCCGTCCGGTAGTCGTGATCGCCCGGGAGAACGGAGAGGCTCACGGCTCCGGACGCTCCATCCCCGGCTTTCATCTTCTGGACGCAATCGAGAGCTGCGGCGAGCTTTTTACCCGGTTTGGCGGTCATGCCCAGGCGGTAGGTTTCTCCCTGCCTTCGGAGAACGTTCCAGAGCTGCGACTTCGGCTGGAGGCCTGGGCCGCACGCCATGGGAGCTTTGAGGCTCCGGGCCTGGCCTGCCACGGCCCTCTGCCCTTCGACCAGATCACTCCTGCTTTCTTTGCCTTGCTGCGCCGCCTGGAACCCTTTGGCATCGGCAATGAGGAGCCTGTCTTCGTGGCGTACGATGTGCGCATCGCCGCCCCGGTCCGCGTGATGAAGGACCGGCATCTTCGACTCCGCCTGGCGCAAGGACCCCGCGCCTGCTTTTCCGCGCTGGCGTGGGACTGGGCGGAGCGATTCCAGAGACTGGGGCTGCGGGAGGGCTCAGTCTTCGATGTGGCTTACCGGTTGAAACAGAACGAACACCCCGAATTTGGCGGCCTGGAGCTGGAGATTGCCGACATTGCGATCGCGGGCTCCTCTCCTCACCAGCGGACGCTTTGACCTGCCAAACCGGGAAATACGGCGGTTCGAGTAAACTCGCAACATGCCAGAGGGTCTGTTCATCACCTTTGAAGGGCTCGATGGGTCGGGCAAAAGCACGCAGCTGCACCGTCTGAAGGAGTGGCTGAAGGCACGAGGCAAAACGGTCACGACCACTCGCCAGCCCGGCGGCACCGCCGTCGGGAACCGGATTCGGGAGCTCCTGCTCGACTCGCGCACCGAGGGTCTCTCTTCCTTGACGGAGCTGGGGCTGATGTTTTCCGACCGGGCGCAGTGCATCGCCCAGGTCATTCGGCCCGCGCTCGCGCAAGGCCATATCGTTCTCTGCGACCGGTTTACCGACTCGACCGAGGCCTATCAAGGCGGCGGCCGGCAACTCGGCAGCCAGATCGTGCTCGACATGCACTCGATCCTCTGCGGCGGTCTCCAGCCGGACTGCACCCTTCTCCTGCTGCCGGATTTCGAAGCGTCGCTCCGCCGCGCGCGCCTGCGCAATGAACGCCATGTACAGGCTACGGGCAGCGACGAGAACCGGTTTGAGCAGGAGGGCGCGATCTTCTTTCGACGCGTCTTTGAAAAGTACCGCGAGATTGCCGCGAGGGATCCTGCGCGGGTGGCCGTCATCGATGGCGACGGCTCGATCGAGCAGATCCACGAGAGAATTGTCGAGGCATTGGGGAGCCGTCTGCCCCTGGACTGCACCGCCGTTGAGCGGCGCCCCTGAGAAGACGACCCGGCCAGGGGCGAGCGGCTGCTCTACCCTGCGTCCTTGAGAGGCTGCGGCCAAGCCTGCAACAACCCTGAGAGACTTGAAAGACGAGACCGCCATGGCCGCCGAAGCTTGCGCATCTTCGCCTTCCCCGGAGCAACAGGGGTGGACCGTCCTCGAACGAGACGGCTACCGCTATCCTCCAGGCCTCCAGCTGAACCTTCCCTTCTATCTGTTTCGACGCTTCTTCCGGCCGGGGAATCCCATCGTGCTCTTCGAGCACCTCGCCCGGACCTATGGGCGAATCGCCCATTACCGCCTGGGCTTCTCGCACATCGTCTTCATCAATGAACCGGAGTTCATCCGGGAGATTCTCATCCAGCAGCCGCAGAACTTTATTAAAGAGCGGACTCAACGCCGCATGAAGATTCTCCTCGGCGAAGGCCTGATCACCAGCGACGGCGAGGTTCACAAGCGGCAGAGGCGCATCGTCGCCCCCGCCTTCCACCGTCAGCGCATTCAGGCGTATGGCGGAATGATGGTAGACCGGGCAGCCCAGATGCGTGCGCAGTGGCAGGCCGGAGAGCCGATCGACATTGCATCGCAGATGATGCAGCTCGCCCTCCAGGTCGTCGCCCGCACGCTCTTCAACACCGAGGTCACCGGCGACGTGCTGCAGATCAACGATCAGGTCAACGTGATCATGGATCTCTACAACTACCTGATCGCGCTGCCGCGCGCCGAGTCTTATCTGCATCTCCCAATTCCCGGCCTGGTTCGCTTCCGCCGCGCCCGGGAACGCCTGGACGCCGTGGTTCAGCGCATCATCGCCCAGCATCGCGCCGACGGGGTGGACCGGGGCGACCTGCTCTCCATGCTGCTCGCTTCCCGGGACGACCAGGCCGATCACTCCGGTATGACCGACGAACAACTACGCGACGAGGTATTGACCATCTTCCTCGCAGGCTATGAGACGGTAGCCAATGCCCTCACCTGGACGTGGTATCTGCTCTCGCAGAACCCTGAGGCGCAGGCGCGCTTCCATGCAGAGGTTGATGAGGTGCTTGGGAGAGCCGCTCCGGACAAGGGACGTCTCGCCGGGATCGAAGACCTGCCTCGGCTGCGCTATACCGAGATGGTCTTTGCCGAATCCATGCGCCTTTATCCGCCGGCCTGGGCCATGGGCCGCCAATCCACCAGCGTGGTCGAACTGGGTCCATACCGCTTTCCGCCGGGCACGTACTTCTTCTTCAGCCAGTACATCGTTCAGCGCAGCGCGAGCAACTTTCCCGACCCTCTCCGCTTCGATCCAGAGCGGTTTTTGCCCGAGCAAAAGGCCAATCGGCCGCGATTCGCCTATTTCCCTTTTGGCGGCGGGGCGCGGCAATGCATCGGGGAGGCATTCGCCTGGATGGAGGGCGTGCTCATCCTGGCTACCATCGCCCAACAATGGCGCTTGCGCTTCCTTCCCGGACAGAAGGTGGAGGTCCAGCCGAAGATCACTCTGCGCCCGAAATATCCCATGCTGTTCGTCCCCGAGCGTCGGCAGAATCGCTGAGAATCGGAAGCTGGCGCGATCGGAGTTAGGAGCCGGACGGGGCACTTTGCTAGTCTTCTCAATGTGGGATTCGATCAATTTCTAGGCAACGGGGCGACGGTTCGAAACTTGCGCGAGGCGATCGCCGCACAACGGCTGCCCCCCGCGCTCATTCTTGCCGGGCCGCGCGGCGCGGGTAAATATACGCTCGCGGTCATGCTGGCGCAGACGATGGCTTGCCTCAAGGGTCCGGTTTCGGACGGCCTTCCCGATTTTTGCGGCGTCTGTAGCAATTGCATCCGCATTGCCCAGTCCCATCCGCTGGCCGACCGCGTGCAGGAAGCCACTGCCGCTCGAGAGGAACTGCGGGAGGTAGACAAGAAAGAGACCCGCATTCTCATCCAGACGCACCCGGATCTGCTGGTCGTTCCTCCCGATCCGCCGCAGTTGCTCATCAAGATCGGCCAGGTGCGGAGCGTGATCCAGCGCATCTATCGCCTTCCCGCCGAAGCGCCGCGTTCCATGTATATCTTCACCAGTGCGGCCTTCATGAAAGAGGCCGCCAATTCCCTTCTCAAGATCCTGGAGGAGCCGCCGGAGTACGCCCACATCCTGCTGCTTGCCGAGAACCCGAGCGAGCTTCTCCCCACGATTCGGTCGCGATCCAGCCTCTTTCGCCTCGGTGCGATTCCTGCGGAGAAGATTGAGTCTCTCCTGGCCGAGCGGCACGCCGATTGGAAGCCGGCAGACCGCCGTCTCGTAGCACGACTGGCCGAAGGGGCAGTCGGACGGGCTCTGGACTTCGATCTTGAAGCCTATCTCTCCAGCCGCCGGGATGCCCTCCTGCTGCTCAAGAACGCGACCCAGGAGCGAACCGGCGGGGGTGCCATCGGCCAACTCCGGGGCGAATTTGACCACTCCGCTCTCTTCCGGATGACGGAGACGTATCGCGCGGGCGCAGAGGGCCAGGAGAAGACCAGCCATCTGCTCCGTGCATTCGGAGGCCTTCTCGAGGATCTGTTACTCATCCACTCCGGCGCAGGCCAGTTGGCCCGGAACATCGACCTCATGGCGGAACTCACCACGATCTCTCAGGTTACCGGCATGGCCTGGATCGAGGCCGCCGCGCGGGGTATCGGGCAGGTAGAGCAGGGCATGCGCCGCAACCTTCTGCGGTCGCTGGCGCTCGACTCCTTCGCCATCGGCCTGACTCAGTCCCGCTAACTCCGATCTCCCGTCACGACTGCTTTGCATCTTGTCTGCCCAAGCCTCGCTGCCACCTCGTCCTAATACAAAAGTGGTAGCTTCGCACCGCAGGCCGGACAGGCTATCGTCCCAACCTGCTATCCGCGCCTTTCCACACGGGAACGCCTTGTAGAGTGTTGCCCTCTGGGCTACGATTGGTTGCATACACTGTATCTTTGATGTACTTCAGCCGATGCGTCAGCCGCGGCGCAGGCTTTCCGCTCTATGCGCGGACCCGTCAAACTGCATCCAAACGATCAGAACAACCTTAAGGTAGCTGCCATGGCGAACCCTCTTCCAGTACCTGCTGCGCGCGTGGACGAAGCAAAGCGGCCCAAGGCCGATGCCAAGGTTACAAAACCCGTCTCAAAGGCATCTAACGTAGCTGCCGTAAGTTCGGCTGGTCCCCGCAGACTTATCCGGCCCAGCCTGGGGACGGGCGCCCGCCGCGAGTTCCTCCGGCGTTCCCCGGCATCCTCCATCTCCCTGCATCCGGGGGTGGGCGATTCCGGCTCTTTTCCACAAGAGGCATCTCACGCGGAGACCTTTTACCTGCAGAAGCAGGCGCAAAGTCAGACGCTGATTGTCTTTGTGCTGGAAGACGGTGAGCAGATCGAAGGTTATATCGAGTGGTACGACAGAGACGTCATCAAAGTTCGTAATGGCGCCCGCACACTGATCTACAAATCCAGTATTAAATATCTCTACAAAGCAGGCGACCACCTCCGGGTATAAACGACCCCTTTCAGCGATCACAGTGCCGCTTTGAGAAGCCGATCCCGGATCGCTCCCCCAATCCCTTCTCCATCAGGAAGCGGACATAGAATGACGGTGGCTCCCTCCGCATCCAATTCGCGCAGCCCGGAGAAGAGCCTCCGAGCCAGGTGATACTGGTCGTTCCACTTTCCCCATCGATAAAGCAAGATTCCGCTCTCAGGAATGCCCTCCCACGGTTCCGGCAACATCAGGCCGACCGCCTCGCCTTCGGCCTGAAGCTTTCGCGCTAGATCCAGCATCTCTGCCGCGCGAGCCATTTCAAAGAGAATCAGCCGGGCTCGGGGCGCATAGTGTTTGAGACCGGTCCCAGGCGAAGGCTGAGATGAAGGTGCGGCAGCGTCTGCGGGCCGAGCCTGGTATCGGGTCAGCGCTCCGCAGACGGCCTGCAGTTGTTCATAGCTCACCATTCCCGGGCGATAGAGCACGGGCGGTTCCTCACAGACGTCGATTACGGTGGATTCGAGCCCCAAAGAAGTTGAGCCGGCATCGATGACAGCATCGATGCGCCCATCCAGATCCGCCAGCACAAACTCAGCCCGCGTAGGACTGGTTCTTCCAAACGAGTTGGCGCTGGGCGCAGCGATTGGCAGGCCGGCCAGGTCGATCAGCCTGCGCGCGACAGGATGACTCGGCATCCTGACCCCGACCCGGGGACGTCCGGCGGTCACGATGCCGGGCAACGCGGCGGCTTTTGGAAGCAGCAGGGTCAGCGGCCCCGGCCAAAAGGCATCCATGAGCATACGTGCCTTGACCGGAATCTGATCGACAATAGATTTCAGTTGGTCTTCGGTGGTGACGTGGACGATCAGCGGATCCCAGGAAGGTCTTTGCTTCGCGTCAAAGATTCGCTGGACGGCGCATGCATCGAGAGCATTGGCCCCCAATCCATAGACAGTCTCGGTCGGAAAGGCGACCGTCCCGCCCCTCCGAAGAATCTCCGCGCCGCGCCTCAAGGCAGCCGCAGACTCGCGGGAATCCAAGTCATTTGGATCTACCCTTAGACGCTCTGTTCTGATCTCTGCCAAACTCCTGAGCAACTCCGCGGAAAAGACTATTCTTTATTCTCCCATGCGCACGGAAAGACCGGTGTCGCTCCCTCGGTCGTGTACAGCCGCCGGGCAAATGATCTAGACTCCGGGTTATGCAAGCCGTCGAGACGGAAGTCAAAATCCGCATTGCCGATCGCGAGAGCTTCGAGCAGAATCTTCCGCGGCTTGGCTTCCGGCAGATCACGCCCCGGACCTTCGAGCGCAATACTCTCTATGACACGCCTGAGCGAAAGCTGCGCAATTCACGGCAAATTCTCCGCATTCGCGAATACGGTGGCAAATGGGTGGTAACGCATAAGCGAATTCCTATCGACGGCAGTGATGAAG
>DASYYO010000335.1:0-5093 GCA_035933805.1 Acidobacteriaceae bacterium
AGCCGTAGATCGAACGCACGCACTGGACGGAGGCCAGCAGCAGCACAAAGGCGATCAGGAGATCTCTGAATTGGAAGGAGCGGGTCATCGGCGCCGGGCTGAGCACAGGCATCTTTCTGCTTGACTCTATCAGCGCGCGCGCAGAACCGCTCTCGATTCCCCCTCATTAGTAACTGGCGCAAGGCTGGAAAAGCCCGATCAGGGTTTGCCGCCGGCCGAGGAAGGTTTTCCAGCAGCCAGCAATCCGTGCAGGTCGAGCGGCAGGGTGACCATCGCCAGTTCGCCCGATGCCGTGCGCGGCCACTGCTCTTCCGGGCGGTCCCAGTAGAGCTCGACCCCGTTGTTATCCGGATCGCGCAGATAGAGCGCCTCGCTCACTCCGTGATCGGCCGCTCCCTCCAGCGGAATGCCGGCGCGGATCAGCCTCTCCAGCGCATCCGCCAGTTCCCCGCGGTTGGGGTAAAGGATCGCCAGGTGATACAGGCCGGTGGCGCCCGGCGCCGGCGCGGGGCCGCGAAAGCTCTCCCAGGTATTCAGGCCGAGGTGGTGGTGGTAGCCGCCGGCGGAGAGAAAGGCCGCGGTGTTGCCGATGCGCTGCGTCACCTCAAAGCCCAGGACGTCGCGATAAAACCCCAGAGCGCGGTCCAGGTCCGCGACCTTGAGGTGGACATGGCCGATGCGCGTCTGTGGATGAAGAGCTTCCATGCACCTGAGATGAGCCGGAAGGGAAAAAGATGCAAGGCCGCGCCTCGACTGCCTGCGAGGGCTCGTCCAGGCGCGGCAGCGGGAAGAAACTCAGCCCCGGCTCCGCAAAGGGAGCGCTATGTGCTCTCAAGCCGCGCCCTGCACCGGGGAGATTGCCGTTCTCCCCAGCAAATGCGCAGGCGGCTGCAGCAAGGTGAAAACAATGTTCCAGGCAAACAGGCCGACGGCTGTCAGCTCGACAACCGCCGAGAATGGGAGCACCTTCCAGGCAAAACGCCAGTAGCCTTCGTAGGCGAGCGGCTCCATCGCCACCCGCAGCGCGCAGCCAATCTGCAACAATAGCAGTGACCAGAACATGACGCGCGTGCTCCACAGGATGCGCATCCCGCAGAAGGCCGGGAGTACGCGCTGGCCGATCACGAAGACCATTCCCGCAACAAACCCAACGGTCAGCGCATGACGGCTGGCGCCCCAGATTCCACCCTCCCGGTCATAGAGGACCGCCAGCGCAGTCATGACCGAAGAGATGACCAGCCACACATACGCCAGGCGAAGAAAGAGCTGGAACGTCCGGTGCACATGCAGCAGCTTCGCCGGCTGGACTGCAGGCTCCCAGACATGCAGCGCTTCAATCGCCAGCAGGCCGGCAAACAGAAAAGCCACCGCCGCCACCGGCCACCACCCGGCGAAGACAGCGAGAAGGCCCGCCAGGCTGAAAGCATAGGCGATCAGCAGATGAGAGCCAGTGGCCTTCTGAAATCCCGCGAAGATGGGCAACCACCGCGCATTGAATCCCCAGATCGTGGGCACCAGCACTCCCCATACCGCGAGCATGACAAACTGGGCGTCAAAGACATGCGGCAGCGCGGGCGAATCTCCATAAGCCGCCACGTAGATCAGCGCCCCGCAGTTCACCAGCAGGGCCACGAGAAAAGCAGTGGTGGCGGCGATCACCACCAGCATCCAGGGATCTTTCCGGGGGCTGGGAGCCGCGCCTCGGCTGGAAGCCGCCGGGCGATGCCGCAATACAGAGCGATAGAAGAGCAGAAAGGCGATAAGCTGCAGGACGCCGGAGACGGGCAACAGAACTCTCCACTCCCAGCCGGTGACACCGCCGGTCCAGCGCAAAGTAATTCCAGCCGTCCAGAGAGCCCATGCTGTCCAGCCGGACACCACAGGAAATTGCCGCGCACTCTGCATCTTGGTCAGCGAATAGAATCCGATGCCGAGGATGAAGGATCCAATCCAGCCGAAGATCTGTGCCTGTCCATGCGCTTGCAGCCAGGCAGGAGAAAGGCTGCTCACCGTCCGCTGCTCAGAGATCCCGATCAGGTTCCAGACGCCGAGAAAGGTTCCCGGCAAAAGCATGAAGAGCATGCCCGCCGCGATAAAGGCGGTTACCAGCCGTTGGCTGTGCCGTTCCATCGCAACCAGCGGGCTGGCGGCAACCGCCGCGCCGGCCGGCTCCTCTGCGCGCTGGGCTGAAGCGTTCATACCCGCTCCCTGGCCGCTTCGAGCGCGCGCGGAAAGAGAATATTGTTCTCCAGGTGAATGTGCTGGTGGAGATCCCGCTCGAGATCCTCAAGGGCGCGGTAAAGGGCGCGGTAGGTGGTGCAGGCGTCCGCCGGCGGCTGATAGTTACCGGTCAGCTCCCGTATCCGCCGCAGCTCGTCGCCGGTCTGCTCGTGCTCCATGATCATCCGGCTGACGGGCTGGTCCACGCTGCCGAAGACGGGCGGAAGCACGGGCGTATCCCCTGCCTCGAGCTGGCTTATGTAGGGGAACAGGATGTTTTCTTCGCAAAAGAAATGGTGCGTCAGATCGGCAGCAATCACGGCGCACGCCTCCCTGACCTCAAGAACCTCCGGATGGAGATCTCCGTGGCGCATTCCGACTTTGGCGGCCAGTTGCCGAACCAGGTCGAGCTGCTGCCGCGTGAATGCATGGTGCCGTTCGACGATGTATTCCGCCAGCTCCTGCAAGGGCGCTTTGCCCCAATCGGTCTCGTTCCCGCTCGTCTTCTGCTGCTGGCGCTCCAGTTCCTCAAGAACCGGAGCCGCCGCGAGACCACGTTTCGCGCAGGCCGCCGCCAGAGTGCTTTTGCCGCCGCAGCAGTAGTCGATGCCGAAGCTCTCGAAGACCGGAATCGCGGTTGGAATTTCCAGGACAATCTGCCGTACCGGTGTATCGGATGTGAAGTTCATGATGGACCCTCTCAACAGTGTTCAGGTTAGAGGTTCCTCTCAACCCGCCTCAGTGACTTAAATCACACCCCTGACGGCCGCCTTCTTCGGTTGCGGACCGGGAAGACTTGCCGGATGATGTCGCTATGTCCCTCGAACCGCGCCTGCAGGCTTTGGGCAAATGCGTCTTGTTCCACGATCTCTCCCGAGAGGATCTGGCCGGCCTGGCAGCGCACTCCGTAGAACACCGGATTGGTCCGGGACAGATTCTGTTTTCAGCGCAGGAGCCGTCCGCCGGGCTCTATGTTGTGCTCTCCGGCTCGATTCGCGCTTTTCGCGTGAATATCGACGGGCGCGAGCAGACCATCCATGTTGAACACGCAGGCGGCATGCTGGCCGAGGTGACCGTCTTCGACGGCGGCCCCTATCCTTCCACAGCGATCGCGGAAGAGGATTCCATCGTGCTCTTCCTGGCGAAAGAAGATGTGCGCCGTTTTCTTCTCGAGCACCCGCAAACCGCCCTGGCCGCTCTCTCCCTCATGGCGAAGAAGCTGCGTACTGTCGCCGCACTGGCGGAGCAGCTCGCATTGAAGGATGTCGGCCAGCGGTTGGCGAGCCTCCTGATCGAGGAGGCGCAGCATGCTTCTAAACAGCTACAGAACGGCATCTCCTTCTCGCTGCCTCTCTCCCACGCACAGCTCGCATCCCGTCTCGGTACGGTCAGGGAAGTTGTCTCGCGGAGCCTGCAGAAATTGAACCAGCAGAAGATCATCGAGATCCGCGGACATCGCATCGTCGTGCTCAACGTGGACGCGCTTCGAGAGCAGATCGAGAACCACTCCTGAGGAGCCGGCCCACGGCGACCGGAAGTTGGAGCCGGAGGGACGGCGCAGTTTCCCTCAGGTTCTTTGTTCCAGCGCTTCACGCAGGTGCTGGTTCTTGGCGAGCAGCTCCACAACGAGCCGTTCCAGGGCCTGAACTCTCATTTGTAACTGATGCAGGCCGGGCTCCCCCGCACCAATCTCTTTCGTTTCCCTGACAAGACGCGTTGGCATAGGTTCTTCCTCCGGACCAGCAGGCTCAGTGGCTACGGCCTGGAACCAATTGAGTCGGGAAACGGGGAGTGAGCAATCAGGTCGCAGAAGTTCGGGCTCTTGTAGCCGGGGATGAAACGTTCGCAGACATCGGCCTTGACCGTACCGAAGGTCGAGCCCGGCTTATGGGCAAAGCCGCCGAAGAACGCCTCCACGATTCCCTTCTTGAAGCCCTCCCGCGGATATTGGGCAACAATCTCCTCACGAAGGGCGCGGGGGAAGGTATCAAAGCCTTCGCCGAGCACATCCAGCCCGACGCCTGAGTAGAGCAGCGCCACTTCCGGACGCATGTATTGCGTCACGCCCGGCGTGGTGTGCAACGCAATCGCCTGCCACGCAGTCTGGACCTGCTCCTCGGGGACGTTGTGCGCCACGAGGAACTGACGAACGGCATTGGCGCCATCGACCTCAAAGCGTTCGGTCTGGCTGGAGAAGTTCTTTGTCAGGCCGAGATCGTGAAAGGCTGCGCTTATGTAGAGCAGCTCGGGGTCGAAGCGCAACTTCGCCTGGCGTCCCTGTTCGGCAGCGAACAGATAGACGCGCAGAGAATGGTTGAAGAGCAAGGGGGTTGCGTGCTCACGGAGTATTCCGGTTGCCTCTTTGGCTAACCTGGTGTCGGGAATGGCGCTGGTCGTGATCGTGGGGCTCATCGCGGTATCTCCTTCCGGATATGTGCTGACAAGCCCACCTTAGTTTCTCTCCCGGGCAATCGCCACGACACAGATACAGCAAATTCTGCCATCCCGGCCCCGACGCGATGCCTTAGGCTAAGGGCATGCGGACGATCGTCATCACCGGGCCGCCGCCGGTGCAGATCCTGGACGTTACGGGGCCATTGGAGGTCTTCGCCAGCGCGCCGGACTACCAGGTCGTGCTGGGCAGCGCGGATGGCGGCAGCCTGCTGCATACGAGCCGCGGATTTGCCCTAACCGGCGCCCGGCCGCTGCGCGAGATTCCGGGGAGCATCGATACCCTGCTGGTTGCGGGCGGACCTGGAGCGGAGAGCGGCGCGTATGACCTCGATTACCTCGCCTGGATCGGCGAAGCCGCCGCGCGCTCCCGCCGAGTCGCATCCATCTGCACCGGCGCATTTCTTCTGGCCGCCGCAGGG
>DASYYO010000362.1:0-2480 GCA_035933805.1 Acidobacteriaceae bacterium
TGCGTTGCTGAACGGGATGCTCGGCGGCATGCACAACTGGCTGGGCCGGCATCATCTGCCTTTTCCAGCCAGCTTGAACTCCATCCTCGGCGTGCTCTTCTCCCCGGTGGCGTGGCTGATCGGCATCCCCTGGCACGATGCGCGTCTGGTGGGAAATCTGCTCGGCACCCGCACCGTGGTCAACGAACTGGTAGCTTATTCTCTGCTCGGCGCGCAGAAGGCGGCTCTTGGCGCGCGCTCCTTCACGATTGCCACCTTCGCCCTATGCGGCTTTGCCAACCTGAGCTCGATCGGCATCCAGATCGGCGGTATCGGCGCACTCATTCCTGACCGCCGCAATGAGCTGGCCCAACTTGGACTTCGAGCCCTGCTGGCCGGGACCATGGCCAACCTGATGTCGGCCGCGATCGTGAGCATCCTTCTGCGGTAAAGCAGCCTTCGCAAACCAGAATTTCGCGATCCAGGAACCGTCGCCCGGTGGAGCCCCGCGGCTCAGGAAATCATCGCCTATGGCGATGGGAGCTGCGTTCGATCCCAGCCGCCGCCGAGTGCTTTGATCAGTTGCACGCTGGCCGCGAATTGACGAGTCGTGATGTCGGCGGCCACCCGCTCGTTGGCAAGCTGTGTTGCCTGCGCGGTGAGGACTTCCAGATAGGTTGTCACTCCGCCCTTGTAACGGTTGGTGGAGATCTCCAGCGAGCGCCGCGCCGAAGAGACAGCGCGCTGCTGCGCGACAGATTCGCTGTTCAGAATACGGAGACTGGCCAGGTTGTCCTCCACCTCCTGAAATGACCCCAGCACGGTCTGCCGGTAGTTGGCGGCGTTCTGCTCGTATGCATGCCGGGCCTCTTCGGTAATGGCATGCCGCCGGCCGGCATCAAAAATCAGCTCGGCCGCCGACGCGCCCAGAGACCAGAGGGAGCTGGGACCTTGAATCCAGTTCCCCGGCCGCGAGCTCTCAAAGCCGCCCACGCCTCCCAGGCTGATCGTCGGGTAGTAGGCGGAGATCGCTATTCCGATCTGAGCGTTGGCGGCATCCGCGCGGCGCTCCGCCGCTGCGATGTCCGGACGGCGCTCCAGCAGTTGGGAGGGAATTCCAACCGGCACTTCGGGCAGCTTCAAATTAAGCGGAGCCGGCGGCAAACCAAAGATGGAGGCAGGCTCTCCGACGAGGGTCGCAACCGCGTGCTCGAATTGCGCGCGCGCGACGCCCACGTCGATATCCTGCGCCCGGGTCTGGTCCAATTGTGTCTGGGCGAGTGCCACATCGGACTCCGTGGCTACCCCTCCTTTGAAGCGGGCTTCGGTCAACTCAAGATATTGCTGATACTGCTGGACGGTGTTGTCGAGCAACTGCTGCTGCGTATCCAGGCCGCGCAGCTCGAAGTAATCCGCGGCCAACTCCGAGCGTACGCTCAGCTCGACATTCGCCAGATCGGCCGCCGTGGCCTGGGCTGTCGCTCTCTGCGATTCGACCTGCCGCCGGATATTTCCCCATAGATCCGGCTCCCACAACACCTGTCCCTGCAGAATCAGATCGTTGTAGGTGCTCTTTTCCCCGGTAAAGTGCAGCGGGCGGTGAGCGGAAAGCGCCTGCCGGTTGCCGGTTGAATCGAGTGAGAGTGTGGGGAAGTACTGGGAACGATAGAACTGAACCGCCGAACGGGCCTGCATGTACGCCTCGTACGAGGCCTTCAGCGTCTGGTTGGAGATCGCTACCTTTTCTTCAAGCTGATTCAATTGCGGATCTTCGTACAGCTCCCACCACTTGCCGCGAATCGCGCTGTCATTGGGAGTCGCCTGCTTCCAGCCCCCGTTCGGCGGGTTGGGAGGAGGCATGGGAACGGTGTCCTCCTTGAACGCAGGCGCCGAGGGCGCGGCCGGCGGATGGTAGTTGGGACCAACCGTGCAGCCGGAGAGCAGGAGGGCCACTGCGGGCAGCGCCAAAAGCAGAGGACCGGAGGATCGCCCGGGCCGGGGATACCGCCAGCGGCCCATCAGGAGATTGCAACCCCTCATTGCGGAGGTCCCCCGGGAGCCTCGTTCTGCTCTCCCTCAGCCGTCTGGCCAACCTCAACCCGGCGTACGGGCTCCCCGTCGATCAAGGAGTCCGGAGGGTTCTGGATGACCAGGGAATCGGCATTGATGCCAGTGATCACCTGCACGGTCTTGCCGTCATCCTGACCTAACGTCACATTGGTCAGCTTCGCCTGATCGCCGTTCGGGCCTTTGACAACTGTGGCCAGCTGCAGCCCCTGGGCGCGGAAGATGAGAGCGGAAACCGGGACGACAAAGGTGGGAATCTGCGCGTTCAGGTTCATGTGAACCTCGGCATAGGCCCCGGGTACGAGCCTGCCCTTGCGATTGTCGACATCCACCTCGACCAGCAGCGTACGAGAGGCGGGATCGATCGCGTTGGCCGTCCGCACCACCTTTGCAGGAAACTTCTCTCCCGGGAACTGATCGAGCGTGATCTCGGC
>DASYYO010000379.1:0-3654 GCA_035933805.1 Acidobacteriaceae bacterium
GCACGGGGGAGAAGACTCCGGCTGTGGCGGATCCTCCTTGCGGGACGCCCGGTCCGTCGGCGCTCTGCGAGGACGTCTGAATCGTTTGTTCGCTCATCTGGGCCAGGACGGCAGACGAAATCAAGATCATTCCACCGGCAAGTGCGCATGCCGGCGCCCAGCGAATACAACGAACCATGTCAACATTGCCCCAGAAATTCTCAATCAGAGGATCGTCAGTAGTATCCCGGGGCCTGCATCTCTTGTCTCTCCTTCAGTGGGAGGGTTTTGAAGCCATCCTCCAGGTGGAGCATTGTTCTTAATTCGCCAGGAGGAATCGAGATATGAAAAGGGGCTATCTTCGACGAATGCGATCGCTGTTCCACGTAGACGAGGACCAATCGACATGGGAGTCGACTCTATCGTTTGGTGGAGGCGCTGCACCCATGGAGTGAGAGCAGCCTTCGCCTCAGTACCATGCGCGAATTCCGAAGACGAACCACGGATCGCTCGTGGTCTGCCCGGATTGGCGTGTGTAGCTGGCGGTGCGGCCATATTTTCCGTTGTAGGCGAAGCCCACATAAGGGCCGAATTTCCAGCTCAGCTCATAACGCAGACGCACTCCGGCGTCCAGCTCTGAGAGCCCGGCGCCCGTCTTTCTTGCCGGATCGTCTTTGCTGTAAAAATTGAATTCCGCCTCCGGCTGCACAATCCATCGCTGGGTAAGCAGCAGATCATAGGAGCCGGTAATGCGGCCTGCGACGTGGCCGCCATTGCGAATGTAGAGGGTTGGCGCAAACTCGAAGAAATAGGGCGCGAGTCCTTCGATCCCCAGGGCGGCCCATGCCCGGCCGGGCTCCGAGTCAAGGTCAGCCCGGACTCCGGCCTGCGCGTCGAAGTAGCGCAGATGAGGGATCGGCCGATCGTAGAGCGCTTCGTGGTCGCCATCGCTGAAGGCATGGTTCTCGCGGAATCCCTCCGATTTGAACCAGAGCCGATTCATGTCTGTGCCGAGCCAGCCTTCTCCATCCCATCGGAACTCGTTGGCGGAGCCGTTGGTGCGGCCCTCGAGCTGATCGAAACGCAAGTGGGCGAAGATTTGATTGTCCATGACCGGGGGTTGGACCCCGGATGGAGCGAGAGAGGCCGTGCCGGGCGCTTGCGGCGCAAGAGCCTGCGCTCTCACGGCTGGGGCAAAGAGAAGCACGAGCAGTCCTGTCACGACCGCTATCAGCGAGCCCTTCGTGGGAATGCTCATGGCAGCACCACCACAGTGCGGAACATACCGGCCTCCATGTGGTAGAGCAGATGGCAGTGATAAGCCCAGCGGCCAGGAGTGTCGGCACTGACCAGATAACTCAAGCGCTCAGCGGGCTTCACGGTGACGGTGTGCTTATAAGGATTGAACTCGCCATGCCCGTTTTCGAGCTCGCTCCATAAACCGTGCAGGTGGATCGGATGCTCCATCATGGTGTCATTGATGAGCACGATGCGCACCCGCTCGCCGAGCTTCAATTGGATTGGCTCGGCGCTGGAGAACTTCTGTCCGTTGAATCCCCAGATGAAGCGCTCCATGTTGCCCGTCAAATGCAGTTCGATCTCGCGGGACGGCGGCCTTCCGTCAACTCCACGATAGCGGGCGCGGAGGTCTGCATAGGTCAGCACACGGCGTTGCGTGCCGTGGAGTCCGATTCCAGGATCATCCAGTCGCTGGCTGACGTGCATCGGTACATTGTCGACTTGCGGACCGAGATGCGTGCGTACAGGCGCGGATCGCTTCAGGAGCGCGCCGGCATTTCCCCCGGCGCCTTCAGAGATGGATGCGATCGGCATGGTGTTCGGGCCTGGTTGAGGAAAAGGCGTCGTGCCGGCGCTTGTGCCCATCTCCATGCCATCTTGCGGCCTTGTGTCCTGATGGGCAGGTGATTTCTCTCTTGTTGGGCGCGAGTTCATATCCATATCCGCCATGCTCGGGTTGCCGGCGGCCACGCCGGCTTTGCTCGCGTCCGGGCCGGAGGAGGGAACGTCCTTCTTCGTCATCCCGTCGATGCCGGACATGTTCATGCCCTCCATACCGCTCATACCCATGTCTGCCATGGTTCGCATGGGGACGGGGTCCATCGGCGGGACTGCGGCTGTCATACCGATCGCGGGGGCGAGCGTGCCTCGCGCAAACCCGCTGCGATCCTGAGATTGCGCAAAGATCGTGTAGGCCTTGTCCTCCTGCGGTTGCACTATCACGTCGTAGGTTTCGGCGGTGTTGATACGGAACTCATCCACCGTGACCGGCTCAACGTCATTGCCGTCGGCCTGCACGACGGTCAGCGGCAGGCCTGGAATGCGCAGATCAAAGGCCGTCATGGAAGATCCGTTGATGACACGAAGCCGAATGCGTTCCCCAGCCCGGAACAGCCCTGTCCAGTTCGCATTTGGAGGGTTGCCGTTCAACAGGTAGGTATAAGTTGCGCCGGTTACGTCAAGGATGTCTCTCGGGCTCATGTTCATCCTGGCCCAGGCAAGACGATCGGACAGGGTCGGCCCCAGACCGTTCTTCTTTGCCGCCGAGATGAAATCGGGCAATGTCAGCCGATGATAGTTGTAGTAATTGCTCTGTTCCTTGAGGTTGCTGAAGAGCGTCTCCGGATTGGTATCGGTCCAATCGGAGAGTAGGACGACATATTCCCGGTCGAATTCAATTCGATCTTTTCCGCGCGGCTCGATAATCAGGGAACCAATCAGCCCCGTCTGCTCCTGAAAGCGGCTATGGCTGTGATACCAGTACGTGCCGTGCTGCCTGACAGGGAAGCGATATTGGAACCTTCCTCCGGGCGCGATGCCGGGAAAACTCAATCCCGGAACCCCGTCCATCTCAGAAGCGAGACGTATTGCGTGCCAGTGAATGGAGGTGGGCACTTTGAGGCGATTGGTCACCGCTATCGTGACGGTATCTCCCTCCCGCCAGCGCAGAATCGGGCCGGGGAGAGATCCATTCACTGTTGTCGCCATAGCTCGGCGTCCGGTGAAGTTTACCGGCGTGGATTCAATCGTGAGTTCGAAGTGATCTCCCCGCAGCATCGGTGGATTGTAGGGCGGCGTTTCGCCCGATGCGAGGAAACCGCGCCAGTCGCATGCGGCGACAGCAGCTCCGGCAGTCAAGCCTTGCACAAAGCGGCGGCGAGTGAATGGAAGGGCTTGCTCGCCGGCTGTCTCTCTTTTCCTGGACATCTCTTCTCCTGATTGCGCGTTCGCGGAAAGCATCGTCCCGCTCGGATCGTTCGCTTTCTTCCTGCTATGGAGGAGAGAGCGTCGCAAAACCGAGAAGACTGAGGACTTCTTTGAAATCAGAGGAACGGAGTGGACTAGATACGCAGGCTGGTAGTCAGAGCGAAAGAGTGCGGAGAGATCTGCTTCTCTCGATAGGAACCCAATCGCCAGGCGCCGGCAACTTTGAACGGGAGTAGAGCAGGAGCACCCAGGCTGTCCAACGGCAACCGCGGCTCTGCCTCGCAGGTTGCGCGCCCCTGAAGAAGAGCGTTATCTCTCTGGCACGCTGGACTTGAGCAACCATGAAGCGCCGGCAGAGCCTTGCTATCCACTCCGTGATTTCCCTGCGTGGGGGGCGTCTGATGGCAATGAGCCATGCCGCGCATCGAACCATGGCAAGGCATCGCCATG
>DASYYO010000378.1:0-3414 GCA_035933805.1 Acidobacteriaceae bacterium
CCTTCGGCTTCGCTCCTGGCGCAGGCATGGTTGAGTACGGCGCTGCTGCTTCTGGTAGGAAGGTTTCAGCAGCTCTTCGAGCTTGCCATCTTTGCCGAATGGCTCTTCTACATGCTCACGGCAAGCACGATCTTCGTCTACCGCCGCAGGCAGCCGGATGCTCACCGGCCCTTCCGGACCTGGGGATATCCGGTTGTTCCGGCCCTCTTCCTGTTGGCCTCGGCCGCGCTGCTCTACTCCTCGTTCGTCAGCAACCTGAAGAGCTCGATGATCGGCGCGGCGATCATTCTCGCCGGCCTGCCGATCTATCTTGCTCTGCGCGGCGGAGCTTCGCGCCCTTCCGGCGCAGAATGGAGCGCTTCCTCGCAAAATGATGACTGAAGCTCCGGCCGCGTTCTAAGCAAACACCCAGGTGAGCTTCTCGGTGCGCGGAGCCCCCTCCGCGACGGGATGCCTGAGAGCTTCCAGCGCGACGCCCGCATCGGGTTCAAAGACGGCCGGGGTAAAGCGCAGCCGGTCCCCTTCAAATCTGAGGGCGGCTTCGGATCGCGATGGCCCCGAATGCGCGGCCGCGCGGGCGAGAGGAAAGTTCGTGTCGATGCGAAGCCCGGTCAGCAGATAAAGAGAGAGCAAGTCGCAGAAGGCCAGCGCCGATGCCCATCGCGCCAGGTCGGCGGCAGAGGCGGCCTGTTTCGCCTCGAGCCGGCGCTGACGCGCCCTTTCGGCATCGAGGAACCGCCGGTATTCGGCGTGAGCCGGCTTGGCCAGGGAGACGAAATGCCGGCTCACAATCAACCCTCCGGCCGTGGAGAAGCGCTCGACGCTGTTGATGGATGCGGTCCATGCTTCCACCATCTGCTCCGCCGAGTTGCCGGTGAACGGGACGGGAAGAGCGCCATTCCCTGCCGGCGCCGAGCGCAGGCTCTGGATCTGCGCCGCGTCGAGCATCGCCCAGCCTGTGTCATGCATCATGATGCTCTGCTTGATCTCCCGGGGCAGCTCGCCGAAGGCGCTGGGCAGCAGAGCCTCCGCCAGGTCTCCGGCCAGGACGGCATGCGCGGGCTGGGGCACCAGGAGGCAGGGCAGCCCGGGCCGATTCTGCGTCATCTCCACTCTCTGCCATGCATTCATGGCGGCAAGATCCTGGTCTTTCTCTTCCGCGCGGCTAACCCAACCGATCACCATGCGAGCTCTCCTGTCCCGGCGCATTCCGCGGGGATCTTTCTTTGAGATGCAACCGGCATCCTGTAATTTGTTGCCATGGCCGAGCAGCCGCTGGAGCAAACGACAAACCGGCAGACCATCGAGAAGCCGGAGAGCGACCTTGGCTTCGGCAGGGTTCTTTCCCAGCAGCGGGAGCTTCGCCTGCTGAATCGCGATGGAAGCTTCAATGTACAGAGGAGAGGCCGCGGACTGCACTCCCTGCTCACATATTCCAGCCTGGTGACGACCACATGGCCGCTCTTCTTTCTCTTCGTGACCATCGCTTACACCGCCCTGAATACTTCGTTCGCTCTCGCCTTCGTGGCCTGTGGTCCCCGCGGAATCGTCAGCACCGTCGATACCGGAATCCCATCGCGCTTTCTTCGCGCCTTCTTCTTCAGCATCCACACTTCGGCGACGATCGGCTACGGCGACACGGTTCCGGTCGGGCTGCCGGCGAACATCCTGGTTGCGCTCGAGTCCGTGGTCAGCCTGCTCGGCCTGGCCGTGGTCACCGGCCTGGTCTTCGCGCGATTCTCGCGGCCCGTTGCGGACATCCTCTTCAGCCGGTCTGCCGTGATTGCCAGGTTCGGCGAGTGGACCGCCTTCCAGTTCCGCATCATCAATTCGCGCAACACGCAGATCATCGATCTGCACGCCCGGGTGATGCTCGCCCGCTTCGAGTCCCGCAACAACAGCAAACCGGTGCGCCGCTACTATCCATTGAGTCTGGAGCGGGAGAACGTCTCCTTCTTTCCTCTCTCCTGGACAGTGGTGCACGTCATCGACCGGGAAAGCCCGCTCTTTGGAGTGAGCGAGGAGCAGTTCCTGGAGAGCGGCGCGGAGATCCTGGTTCTGCTCACCGGGGTCGAGGAGACGTTCTCGCAGGTGGTCAATGCGCGATCTTCATACCGCGCGGACGAAGTGGTGTGGAACGCCAAATTCGCGGATATCTTCGTCTATGACCTGGAAGGCCGGACCTCCGGCGTCAATCTCGATCGCTTCCACGAAACGGTCCCGTGTTGAAACGGAGCGCAGGCCCGGCTACGCGGTCAGCACCTGGACTCCGGAGGGCCCGGCGACAATCGCCATCGAAGCCAGGCCGAGAAAGAGCCCGTGTTCCACTACTCCGGTGATGCTCTTCAATGTGCGTCCCAGCTCCTCGGGGTTTTCAATCTGACCGAAGCTGCAGTCGAAGAGGAAGTTGCCTTCGTCGGTGGTGAACGGGTGGCCATCATCTCCGGCGCGAAGCTCAGGATTGGCGCCCATCTTTCGCAGCTCCCTTTGCACCGGCCCGGCGGCAAACTGAATCACCTCGACGGGCAGCGGATAATGGCCGAGCCGGGCGACTCGTTTGTGTTCGTCGGCCACGATGAGGAGCCGTTGGGAGTAGCTCGCTACGACCTTCTCGTGCAGCAGAGCCCCGCCGCCGCCCTTGATCAATGCGAGCCCGGGAGCAATCTCATCGGCTCCGTCGATCGTCAGGTCGATCGACTCCACCTGGTCGAGCGTGGTCAAAGGAATCTTCAGAGAAGCCGCAAGCCTGGCGCTCACCTTCGATGTAGGAATTCCGCGGATGTTCAACCCCTGGCTCACCCGCTCGCCGAGCAGCTCAATGACATACCTGGCGGTGGAACCCGTGCCCAGCCCGACAATCATCCCATCGGCGACGTATTCGATGCTCTTGCGCGCCGCCGCAGCCTTTTCCTCTTCTCTGGTAGCCATGCCCGCTCATTCTAGATCATTTTTGCGCCGCTTCGCATGAGGCTGCCGGGCGGGGGCCTTCTGTCAGCCGGTCCGGTTGCACTGTTGCTCTGCCTGGGCATTTCAGGAGCCGGAGGAGCGTGTGGCGACCGAGGAGTACATCAGGCGGGTGAATCCGCTGATGAGCAGGTTGATGCCGACCAGGGTTCCCACCGCCCAGACCGCGCTGACCGGCCAGCTCCGCCAGATGAGAATTGCAAGAATGATGGTAACAATTCCATCAAAGAGGACCCAGCCGGAGCCGGAGGCGCCTCGCACCTGAAAGTAGGTCGCGATGTGGAAGATGCCTTCGACCAGGAAGAGGACCGCGAGCAGCAGCGTGAGGGAGACCAGGCTCAGCCCGGGCCGCAGCAGCAGGTAGACGCCCGCGATCAGGTAAGCGCCGCCCACCAGCAGCCTCCAGAAGAACCCTCCGGAGGAGCGCACCGCCAAGGCTCCCGCCAGATG
>DASYYO010000019.1:0-3601 GCA_035933805.1 Acidobacteriaceae bacterium
AGGCGCCGAAAACGCTGCTTACGAGGCGGAAGGCGCCAATGGGCCCGAACTCGACGAAAACGCGCCGGAAGAGCCCGACAATGCCTTGCCTCCTCCCTCCGAAGATGCCGTGCAGACCGCTGAGACCGCGAGTGAATCCAACCAGGAAGCAAAACCGGCCGAATAGGGCCGGTTTTCTTCAGCAGGGCTGCGCCTGAGCCCGAAGCGAAATTGAAGCAGGTAGAACCGAGATTCCCCATGAGCGACGACTTACGAGACGATCCGGATCAGCCGGAATCCAACCTCCCCGAGCCCGACCAGCCCAGACATCCACGGCCAGAACTGGAAGGTCCCGAGAACGACGCAATGGAGGCCGAAGCAGCCTCTGCCGCAGCGGCCAGCGATACATTCGAGCAGGCCGGCGGTGTGGGCATCGAGGCGTCTGAGCACCCCGAGGTCGAGGCCGCGGGCGAGGAGGAGACGGACAAACCGGCTCCACGAGAGGCCGGAAAGCTCGAGCGGCTGCAGAAGATTCTGGCCCAGGCCGGTATCGCCAGCCGCCGCCATGCCGAAGAGCTGATCACCCAGGGCCGTGTGCAGGTGAACGGCCAGGTAGTCACCGAACTCGGCTCCAAGGCCGACCCCTCTCACGACCACATCCGCGTCGACGGCAAGCTGCTGCTGGGCTCCGAGCGCCATCGCTACTTCATGCTCAACAAGCCCAAGGGTTTCGTGACCACGGTCAGCGATCCCGAGGGACGGCCGACGATTATGCAGTTCTTCGCCAAGATGCGCGAGCGGCTCTATCCCGTCGGCCGCCTCGACTACATGAGCGAGGGCCTGCTGCTGGTGACGAACGACGGAGAGTTGGCCAACAAGCTCACGCGCGCCGCTTCCGAGGTGGAAAAGACCTACCTCGTCAAGGTCAGCGGTCAACCATCGGAGGAAGACCTGGAACGGCTGCGCCAGGGCGTGCCGATCGATCGCGGCAAGCCGGGCGCGGGGCGCGTTCATACCGCGCCTGCGCAGATCCTCAGATTTCAACCCGGGAAAGCTCGCAGCGAGCGGCGTGGAGGCGGTTCGCGAACCGGCGATAACCCCTGGTTTGAAGTCGTGCTGATTGAGGGCCGCAACCGCGAGTTGCGCAAGATGTTCGAGGAGATTGGCCATCACGTGGAGAAGATTCGCCGCGTTGGCTACGGACCGCTGGTACTCGACCTTGAACCCGGCAAGTTTCGCGAACTGGAGCCGGAAGAGATTGAGGATCTGCGCAAGGCCGCCGACGGCACACTCCGTAAGCCCAAGGTCCGCGAGTCCCGCCGGCGCGTTCTTCCCGCCCCGGCGGAGCACCGTCCCGAAAGATCGCAATGGAAGCAGCGCGAAGATCGCGGCAGAGAGCAACGCGGAGGGTACCGCGGCCAGTCGAGCCAACGTCTCAGGCCTGAAGGCGAAGGAGGCCGAAAGCCCGGCCAGTTCCGCTCGGAGAAACCGTTCGGCGAGAGGCGTCCAGAAAAACGCTTTGAGCAAGGGCGTCCAGAGAAGCGCTATGGCGAGAGGCATTCGGAGAAACCGTTCGGAGCGAAGCGCCAGGCGAAACCCTTCGCAGACAGAGGTCCGGAACGGCCGCCGCGGCGCGATGGTGAAGAGCGTGCTTACGGAGGATCCCGCGAGAGGCGCGGAACGTTTGGCGGGGGGCAGGGTCGCGCGGATCGGGGAGGTTCCAGGAGCTTTGGCTCGCGGCCTCCGCGTGCGGAGCGGCCTCCTCGTGGGGAGCATCCGCCGCGGCGCGAGTTCGGCGAATCGCGGGAAGCAGAGAGCGCGCGACCGGAACGCAGGCCCTTCAGCCCCGATGCGCGGCGAGGAACCGGCAGATCCGGCTCCTATCAGGATCGCGGCGAACGCCCACGATTCGAACGCCCCTACAGTCAGGAGCGCGGCGGCAGATCGCACGGAGCAGAGCGCGGCGGCAGACCGGGTGGAGAAGATCGCGGGAAACGATACGGCGATCGGCCCGGACGTCCCGAGGGTCGCTCCTCTGCTTCCAAGGCGGGAGGATTCAAACGCGGTCCCAACCCGGGAGGGAACAAACGCGGCAAGCCGGGAAGCTTCGGCGGAAAATCCGGAAGCGTGCGTTCTGGCGGCGGCCGCCGGCCTGGTTCGCGGCCTGGCGGCAAGCCGGGCGGCGGCAAACGCCGACCTTGATCCCTGATCCCTGATCCTTAAAATACGCAACCATGTAGTTGCACATCTGCTATCCATCAGCTATTATGCAACTCTGAGGTTGCTCTTATGGATACCGACAGAATTGAAAAGCGCATCGAGCTAAAGGCGCCGGTCTCGCGGGTGTGGCGCGCCCTGACCGACCATCGCGAGTTCGGCCAATGGTTCAAGGTGAGGCTGGAGGGCCCCTTCGTTCCGGGGCAGGTTTCGCGCGGCCAGATCACCTATCCCGGCTACGAGCATGTCACCTGGGAGGCGCGGATCGAGAAGATGGAGCCCGAACGATTGTTCTCGTTTACCTGGCCCCACGCCAGGTCGTTTGAGAAGAGCGACAAGCCGGCCGACTACTCCAGCGCGCCCCGCACCCTTGTGGAATTCCGCCTCGAGCCGATTCCGGGCGGCGCGCTTGGCGGCGGCCCGTCTAGCGGCGGCCCGCTCGGCGGCAGTACACTGCTGATACTTACCGAGTCCGGCTTCGACAGCATTCCCGCGGATTGGCGCCCGGAAGCCTTCCGCAGAAATAATGGCGGCTGGACCGAACAGATGAAGAATATCGAGAACCATGTCACGCAAAATCCGTAAGCGCATCACCGCCAAGCCCAAGGCCCGGGCGCGCACCTTTGCCGCGCTCGGCGACAAAACACGTCTGGCCCTGGTGGCCCGGCTCTGCTCCGGCGAACCCGGCTCCATCTCGCAGCTGGCCGGCGACTCGAAGCTTACCCGCCAGGCCATCACCAAGCACCTGGGCGTCCTGGAGCGCGCGGGCATCGTCCGCAGCTCCCATGCCGGCCGGGAGCGGCTGTTTGAATTCGACCCCGCCCCGCTCGAAGGACTGCAGGAGTATCTCGTCTCCGTGTCCCGGCAGTGGGACCAGACCCTGGCAAGATTGAAGTCGCACGTCGAAAAAGGATAGTCGTAAGTCCTCAGTCTTCAGTTGTCAGTTGCTCGCCGGAAACTGAATCCATCCGGTCTTGGTTACTTTGCGGGAGAAGACGCATCTAGAAGAGTATGAGCATCGAAAAAGCAACATTTGGGGCGGGCTGCTTCTGGGGTGTCGAAGCATCCTTCGCCGCGATCCCCGGCGTAACAGCCACCGCGGTGGGCTACGAGGGAGGCACCCTCGATAAGCCAACCTATAAAGACGTCTGCACCGACCAGACCGGCCATGCGGAGGTCGTCGAACTCGATTTCGACAACGAGAAAATCAGCTACGAGAAGATTCTCGACGCCTTCTTCGAACTGCATGATCCGACGACGATGAACCGGCAGGGTCCGGACTGGGGCACGCAGTACCGCTCGGTGATCTTTTTCCACTCTCCGGAGCAGGAGCAGCAGGCCAAAGCCAAGATCGCCCAGCTCACTGAATCCGGCCGGTTCGCACCCAAGCGGATTGTCACGAGAG
>DASYYO010000047.1:0-43030 GCA_035933805.1 Acidobacteriaceae bacterium
CGGAGACATTCGCGCGTATTACGGTACCGCGTTCGTGACACCGAACCAATACAACATCTATAAACCCAGCATCAGTGAATACAGCTACATGGGGGGACCGCAATACCGCATCGTGAGACGCATTCACTGGGCGATCAGCGGCCAGGTGCTGGCCGGCGTGACGAAGGGCATCTTCAACGGCAACGACGCGCAGTTTCCCGGTACCTTGCTGGGAATGTGGCCGAACGCCGCCAAGTTCGCGGTGAATGTGGGCGCTCCCGTTGACTACAACCTCGGGCCGGGGCTCGCCATCCGCGTCACTCCGAATTACCTTTTCACTACGTTCGGGAGCAGCATACAGACCAAAAATATCGGATTTACATCGAGCATAGTGTTTCGGTTTGGCCGCCGCTGAGCAGCCGTCACGCCGCGATCGCGTGACGGCTGCCCGGCAGGGAGGGGGTGTTAAGCCTTCACCCGTTTGTCGCGTTCCTTGGCAGCCTGCAGCGGGTACTGTGGTTCCGTCATGTTGGCCGGGTCCAGGATCTCGGCGATCTCTTCTTCCGTGAGCAGATTCCGGGTCCTGGCGATGGCGATGATGGACTTGCCCGTCGCTACCGACTCTTTGACGATCTCCGCTGCCTTGGCGTAGCCGATATAGGGATTGAGCGCAGTGGCCAGTGAGACTGTGCTTTGCGCATAGTAATTGCAGCGCTCCGCATTGGCAGTGATGCCGGAAACGCAGCGATCGTTGAACTGACGGAGCATGTTGGCCAGGATTGTGATGCTTTGCAGGACGCTGTAGGCCATGGTCGGCATCATTACGTTCAGTTCCAGTTGACCGGCCTGCACGGCATAAGAGACCGCCGTATCGTTCCCGATCACCTGGAAGCTGACCATGGCGGCCAGCTCCGGCATTACCGGGTTGATCTTTCCCGGCATGATGGAAGAGCCTGGCTGCAGGCTTGGCAGGTAGATCTCCGCCAGGCCCGTATTCGGGCCGGAGGAGAGCAAACGGATATCAGTCGAGATCCGTATGATCTCGAGTGCAACACCCCGTAGTGAGGCGCTGATCTCTGCCATGCAGGCGTTGGACTGCATCGCCCAGCGCATGTCGGCTGCCGGAAGCAGTTCCTGCCCGGACAGGCGCGCCAGGTTCGCCACCGCCTTCACGCGATAATCGGGATGCGTATTGATCCCCGTGCCCACCGCGCTGCCTCCCAGGCCAAGCTCGCGCAGCGAGTCCGAAGTGCGGGTGATGAACTTTCTGCTCTTCTCAACGGCCAGGCCGTAGGCGGAGAACTCCTGGCCGAGCCGCAGAGGAACGGCGTCCTGCATGTGGGTGCGTCCCGACTTCATGATGTTTTGGAAGTCTCGGCCCTTGGCAGCAAAGGTTGCTGCCAGCTGATCCAGCACGGGGTAGAGCGACTCCAGGGCGAGAAGCGTTGCCAGGCGCATGGCTGTCGGAAAAACGTCATTGGTCGATTGACCGTAGTTGACATGATCGTTGGGGTGAACCTCGGAGTATGCGCCCAGCTGTCCACCGAGGATTTCGTTCGCGCGGTTGGCGATGACCTCGTTGGTGTTCATGTGGAGACTTACGCCCGCTCCGGCCTGAAAGACGTCAACTACAAACTCGGCATTCCACTTGCCGTCAATGACCTCCTGCGCCGCCTGGATGATCGCATCGGCTCGCTTGTCTTCCACCAGGCCCAGTTCCTTGTTCGCCTCCGCCGCGGCCCGTTTCACCATCCCCAGGGCGCGGATCAGCTGCGGGTGAGCCCGCATGCCGGAAATCGGATAGTTCTCAACGGCCCGGGCCGTCTGCGCGCCGTAGTAGGCGCGGGCTGGAACTTCAACAAAACCTAGCGAATCCTTTTCTTTCCGCGAATCAGACATACTCTACCAACTCCTCTGTGGCTTTTTAGCTGCGAGCTTTCGGGGGCAATGGGATGGGAAAGGCAACGGAGACGGCGTCGTCAGGATCGAGCGGCCGCCCCAAAACGGCTGATCATCCGGGTTTCCCCGCTTTCTGCGATTCAAAAGCCTCCGTCCTCCGCCGCGGATCGGTCGCCTCTGCGTTCATTGCGCAACCCCTGAGTATAGAGGCGGTTTCCTTCAAGGGTCCAGTCGCATAAGCTAGAAGCATGGATGCGAATGGCTTCGTGACCAATGAGTCCTTTGACGTGCTGGTCGTGGGCGCAGGACCCACGGGGTTGGCCTGTGCCATTGAGGTTCAGCGCGCAGGCTTCCGCGTCGTCTGCGTGGACAAGGGATGCCTTTGCAACTCCCTCTTCCACTATCCGTCAAATATGACATTCTTTACCACCCCGGAACTGCTGGAGATCGGCGATATGCCATTCTCCAGCCCCAACCAGAAACCGACGCGTAACGAGGCTCTGGAGTACTATCGCAAGGTCACGGAGCACTACCAGCTCAACCTGCGGCAATACCAGGCGGTTGAGAGCGTCAGCGGCGGGGATATGGCTTATTCGGTCGCGACGCTCGATAGATTGGGCCGGCGCCGGTCCTATATCGCGCGTAAGCTGATCCTTGCCACGGGCTATTACGATCTCCCGAATTATCTGAACGTGCCCGGAGAGGACTCGGCCAAGGTCCTGCACTATTATCACGATCCACATCCGTACTATGACCAGAACGTCCTCGTCGTGGGCGGGAAGAACTCTGCGGCGATTGCGGCGCTGGATCTTTGGAGGCACGGAGCCCACGTGACTCTGGTCCATCGGGCGCCCGCCATGCATCACCACGTCAAATATTGGATTCTCCCCGATATCAATAATCGAATTAAGAACGGCGAAGTGACGGCTTATTTCTCAAGCAGCGTCCAGGCGATTGGCGAGGACGAGGTGGAGCTCGAGACTCCGCAAGGCCCGGTCCGCCTGAAGAATGATTTCGTATTTGCTTTGACGGGTTACCACCCCGATTTTGCATTCCTCACCAGGCTCGGCGTCCGATTGGAGGGCAAGGACCGGCTTCCCGTCTGTGATCCGCAGACCCTGGAGAGTAACGTTGCTGGACTCTATCTGGCCGGGGTTATCGTAGCCGGAATGAGAACCAATGAGATCTTTATCGAGAACGGCCGCTTCCATGGCCGTCAGATTGCTCGGGATCTGGAACGCAAGCTGATTTCTCAGCCGGCTGTTGGAGCTTTCTAAGGAACCGCTCGCCGTCGCGGCTTCCCGGAAAGGTCTAAACTGGTCTGCATACGATTCGGGGCGGATCGATTCGCGATTTTCCAGGTTCACACGATGCCGTCGAATGTGCCTGGGATTGTGGAAGGCGGGGAAGGGTATTGCTCAAAGATGACATTCGTCACGTCCTAGCTCCGGACAAAGAAAGCTCTCTCGACCTGGTGACATCCGTATCCAATGGACACTCAAAAGGCTATGCGTCTTGGTGAGGATATTGATTAGTCTTTCAAAAGGGAAACCTTCCGTCTTATGAGTTGGGTGAAGCCCCGTTCCATACGGGGACAACTCATCTTCGGTCTTATTCTTCTCGAAGGCCTGCTCGTGCTGGTCTTTGCCACTCTGCTTGTCCGCGAGCAGGCCTCTGAGATTCACGAGAGGGCGAGACTGCGCCTTGAGTCGGAGGCAAATCTTCTGGCTCTGCAGAGTCAGGAGTCGCTCGGCCAGGGCCAGGATGTCTACTTGCAGCCGATCGTTCGCACTATGCTCAATTCGCCGAGCGTTCACGCGGCGATGGTTACAGATCCGGAGGGACGGGTGATCGCCAGCAGCGATCCCTCTTTGAACGGGAAGGACGTGCTTAGCCGGTTTGAACGAAGACATCTTGTTCCGACAGCGCACAGCACGATCTTCCGTGTGCCTGGAGGCGCCCGCGAATCCGTTGTGCCCATCTATGTCGATAGCCAGCTGGCTGGCTATGCCTGGGTTTATGAGGACGCCACCGCCGAGCGGCAGCAGATCTATTCTCTGGTGCGCATCACGGTCGTCTTCGCGGTTTTCGGCGCCCTGGGAACCGCGATCATTGCAAGTTTTCTGGCCCGTTCGATTACCCGCCCGCTCAAGACCCTGCTGGTTGCCACCCGTAAGCTGATTCGCGATCCGGAGACCAAAGAGGGATTCCCGCTCGAGGTTACCTCGGCGAACGAGGCTGCGGATCTCACGCGAGCATTCAATCTCATGGTGACCTCCATGGAGGAGCAGAGATCCGGGCTTAATGACACGCTTGCGCTGTTGGATTCGATGCTCGAGAATGCGCCGATCGGCTTCGCCTTCTTCGATCGCAAGTTTCGCTACGTCCGCATCAATCAATTTCTCGCCGACATGGATAACATGCCTATCAGCCGGCATCTTGGACGCACCATCCCGGAGTTGATGCCCATGCCTGCCGCCGCTTCCTTGCAGAATTGTGTGCGAGATGTCTTTGAGACGGGACAGCCGGTCAGAGATTTTGAATTGAACTCTACGCTGCCGCCGGACTTCAATCACATGCGCAGCTGGCTGATCAATCTCTATCCGGTCAAGACCACGTCGCAGGCAGTCCGGTGGGTCGGCGCGATCATCGTTGAGACAACGGAGAGGAAGCGTTCCGAGGAGGCGTTGCGCAAGACTGAAAAGCTGGCCGCTGCCGGGCGTCTTGCGGCGTCGATCGCCCATGAAATCAACAATCCCCTCGAAGCGGTCACCAATCTCCTATACCTGCTGCGCCACGAGCCTAGCCTGGACGCACAGGCGTTGGCGTATGCCGAGACGGCGCAGAACGAGGTTTCGCGGATCTCGGAGATGACGCAACAGACCCTTCGCTTCTATCGCCAGGCGACTTTACCCGCGCTCGCCAATATTCCAGAATTACTGGATTCGGTGCTGGCGCTGTTTCACCCTCGAGTTTCCTCTCTGCGCGTTGAGGTCCTGCGTGATTATGACCGGGAGACGGATCTCTTCTGCTTTTCCGGTGAGCTGCGCCAGGTCTTCGCTAACCTGGTCGCGAACGCCCTCGACGCGATGAGCGAGGGCGGCCGGCTCTGGGTGAAGGTACGCCGTTCCCGCTCGTGGGCAGATGGTTCGCCCGGGGTACGAGTCTTCGTCGCGGACAACGGCTGCGGGATGACCCTGGCCACCCGCCTGCGGATCTTCGAGCCATTCTTCACCACCAAAGAGGCGACGGGGACAGGTCTTGGGCTGTGGGTCAGCGATGGGATCATTCAAAAGCACAAGGGCACCGTGCGGGTAGCCAGCCGTTTCGAGGGGTCCCCGAAGAACGGAATAAAGTCCGGCACCGTGTTCATGTTGTTTTTCCCCGAAGGTGGCGTGGAGCCCTCGCAACTGCCCCGCCAGCTCGCGGTTGCGCAGAGCACCTGAGGCCGGGCTCTCCCGCAGACCGCACAAGAGACATCATCACGGTCACATAATATTTGCCGGAATTCTTCTGCGGGCGGAACTGTGTCTGAAAGTCAATCCGGAGAGTGACCCCTCAACGGCGGATTGCACGAAGCTGGCAGCTCGTGGGCCCCGGGCTGCCAGAAAACCTGGATCGCGTCACGTGCAGCCGATTGATCCTCAGATAGCGCACCCGCAGGCCGCCGATGAAATCCGGCATGGATTCCGGCGTCTTCCGCAAATCCACCAGGACAAGCAGAGCCGCTTCCGCGGGGTTGTCGTAGCTCTGCGTTACTCCGACACCGAACAGCGCAGGGTCTCTCATGAGATCCGGGGCGTACTGCTGTTGGATACGGGCGGCGGCTCCCAGTGTTTCTGAAGAGAGGTGAATGCCTTGCGGCAGGTCCACATGCAGGCGTGCTGTGCTCATCCCGGTTTCATCGGTGGAGAGAACCACTGTTCGCAGGCCGCCGATCATCTTCGGAACCGGAACGGTTGGCTTGTTCTTGTCCACGTAGACAATCACGGCCGCTTCGTCCGGTGCATCCAGACTCCTGCCCGTACTTATGCCGAGGATGCCGTTAGCGGACGCCGTGATCGCTCCTGCTTCATTCGCTGCTGCTGTGGCGGCCGCCGCTTGCACCGGGACGGGTTCTGGGATAGAAACCGGTTGGGCAGGCCGATCGTAGTTAGCGCAGGTAATGGGGTGGGGCGCGCCTCCCACGATTTGAAATTGTTGTCCCGCGGAGTGGCTCTCCCGGCTTAGTTCCGCGAGGACATCCTGGATCGGATTGGCGACGCTGAATCCGTTGTCGCTGTCGTTTCCCGCGCCCCCGCCGCTGGCGAAGAACAATCCGACGGGCTGAGCATTGCTCGAATCCAGCACCAGGGCCCCGGAGTCTCCACTGTCCGCGAAGCCGGCTCCGGGAATTCCAATCTGGTTGGTATAGGTCTTCGTATACGAGGGGCGCGTCTCGGCGCAGTCATAGTAGTAATCCACCTGAACGCTCAGATCGATGGTGTTGACGGTAGAACACGTCAGGCCGGTGGTGCGCCCGCTCTTCACCACCCGGAGCTGATTCAACTGGCTTGCCGTCAGCACCTCGCCAGATCCCGCCGCCGGGGCTGCAGGGCTCAGTTGTCCATTGGCTGGGCTTCCCAATTGGAGAATTCCTCCACCGGGATCCACGGCAGGCGTTGCCGCCGCCAAGGCTGCATCGACATTGGTCCGTGCGCTCTCAAGAGGAACGACATAACGCAGAGACCCCACCGGCCTCCCGGCTTGGGGGTTGCAGTTCAGATCAATCAATGCCGGCTGGACGATCGTGTCGCCGGCGCGAGCCTGATCGGATTCCGCCAGAACATGGTTGTTGCTCAGAATGTACAGATCCTTGTTTTGATCCTGGACAAGCGCGCCGAGGGTTCCCCCGCAGCAGTCGTTCACGTATCGATTGCCGCGCGCATCCTGTGATGAGTCATAGTCGTTTGCGTTGCCTCCGGACGAGCCCATCTCTACATAGCCTGTCTGCGCGGCCTGATTTTCCAGCGGAGAAGTATCGACCTTCACGTTGTTGAGCAGAACATGCGTGGCCGCCTGGGAGTGGGGATTGCCGGGAAGGGAGGCGACAAGATATACGGATGCATCCGCGGCGGGTTGAACTGTGGGTGCTGTATAGATCGCCGTACAGGAGGTATAGGCCCGCGGCGAGCGCCGGCATTCCGCGCCGCTGATGCTGCCGTAATTCAGGCCCGGATCGACGGCCCCATTCGCCGTTGCCAGGCTCCAGTGGATGGAGCCTGAACCTATCTCGGCGATCTCGCCGCTGATGCGCATCGTTCCTCCCGGTCCAAGACTGGCGTTCTCAGGCGTGAGAGATTGCACAAATCCAGGAGTGATGGTGAGCCGGTAGGTTGCAGCCTTCTCCGGGTCATTTGCGGCAGTCGCTTTCACTTCGATTTCCACCGCATCCCGTGAGAGGAGAGGCGGTGGAGTGTACAGGCCCGTGGTACTGATCGATCCCTGGCCGAGAGACGGGTCGTTTTGCCCGTCAGCGATCGACCACCGCACGGCTGCCGGGCTCCCGGAGCCAAATGCGGCACTGAGTTGGTCGGTTGCATTGGTATCAAGGACCGTCTTTGACGCATGGATCCCAATCTCGCCGGTATGACTCCCTGGGGCCGGACCCATGCTTCCGCAGCCGGCCAGGAGAAAAACCGGAGCGAGGAGGGCGGCGGCTCCGGCGGAAATGCCGCGGCTGTTTCGTCTCCCTCCGCGTTGGCGCTGCCGGCTTGCAGGTGGTCTCAGCATAGATATTCAAGCGCGGCAGAATCTATCCTTGGCAGCCGCACTCGCTTCTCCGAGCCAGGATCGGTTGCCACTGAACGTGCCGGCCCGGTTCAAAATCGCGGACCCGGAATTGCGGGCCCGCTTCCCTGGAGAACGCACTGGGCAGGCAAATCCAGGCAGCGCAGTCTCTCGCTGGAGCAACCCACAGTCGGCCGGCGTTCTTCAACGTATCCGGCGCCGTCTAAAAGTTCCAGCCATTTGAGCGTTTCAGGTCCAGCATACGTCAGTGGGCTTGCAGGACGCATGAATGGTTCATGGATTGGCCCCGATGGAGCGGCACCCCGGCGGCGCAGGAAATGGGGTAATCCCGGAAACGAGTGCTCTCAACAAGTTGCGGCGCAAGGGCGCCGCGATTCGAATCGAAGCAGCGCGGCGAGCGAAGATCAGGAGAAGCCCGGAGCAGACCACCGGCAGGGGGCGCGGGTCAGCATACGCTGCCGCCGGAGTGGAGTGTGGAAGGAGTGGATCCGGAGAATCGGCTTGACGGAAGGCGAACTCTCAGGGGCCTTGGGCGGGAAGTATGCCGGGGCCGGAAATCAAAAAGAACTTGTAATTGTTTCGTTATCGAGAATTGCCTGGCATTGGCGAGCGCATCCCCGCATCTGAATTTTCGCCTGGGCAGATTCTCGCGTGTGCTTAAGAATCATGCTTGCGAGGGAGAAGTTCCATCCCGGAGATAAAGGAGCCGAAAGCCTGGTCTGCAACGTCATTCTTGCGCCGGTCCAGAGCTTATCTTACGGCTCCTCTTCAACTGCGCCAAAAAGAACAAGAGCGCATTGCAAGGAACGCTCTTGTCAGGCAGCCGCGTTCGACTTACCTGCAGGTCCATTCACCAGCATCTGAGAGTGACTGGCTGCGGGAACCACGGTGATCACACCAGCCTCCGCGCTCTTCATCCGGCGAATCTCCCGTGCGCTCAGAGGCGTCATGCGCTCGCGTGAGTAGTAGATCTTGGAGCCACAGTCCAGGCAAACCTTGTAAGTTTGTTTCTCCAGGGTGAACGGCCTCGTCTGGCGTCCGTGGCGGCATCCAAAGATCACATCGTAGAGGAACCCAAGCACAGAATGTATCCAATCCATAAGGAAAAAGCGCTCCTTTCGGCGCCCAGCGGCATCTGTCTTTCTCTGCCGTTGCTCACTGTTATAGATGCATTGTGCCTCAAAATGTCCCTTTTGTCGTACAGAAATTACACCTTTGGTACCGTTTCGTAACCTTCCCTTTTTGATAAAGTTACTCGCCGATTTTGTTTGACTTGCGCTTTCAAAAGCTTACACAGCTTCCTTTCCGGGGGTAATCTCCTCACGAAACAACCTGGATTACGATTTTCCCGAAGTGCGATCCGCCTTCCATGGCTCGCAGAGCCGCTGGCGCTTGATCGAATGCGAAGACTTTATCTACGACCGGATGCAGAGAGTTGGCGCCGATGGCTTGATTCATCTCTTCGAAATGCGCGCGTGATCCGACATAGATCCCTTTTATCTGTACTTGTTTGTGAAGGATCGGCGCAATCCGCAAAGGCTCCTCGGTTTGGCTCAGCACGCCGATTTGCGCAACCACGCCGCCCATCCGCACGGCCTTGATGGATTGGTTCAAGGTGCCGGCGCCGCCGACCTCGATAACCATGTCCGCTCCAAGTTTTTCCGTCTGATCGAGCACCCATGCCGACCAGTCCGGCGTCTGCCTGTAGTTCACCCCCGCATCGAGGCCCAGCGCCTGCGCACGTGCCAGCTTTTCATCGCTGCTGGAGGTGCCCAACACCTTCGCCCCGTGGACCTTTGCAAATTGCAGGGCAAAAATCGACACCCCGCCCGTGCCCTGAATTACCGCAACGTCTCCAGCCTTCACTCTCGCTGCATGCACCAGTGCGTTCCATGCCGTGACGCCGGCGCAAGGGAGGGTTGCAGCTTCAAGGTACGAGAGACTCCCGGGAATAGCGACGACCCCGTCCTCGTCCAGCAGAACGTATTCCGCCAAGGTGCCGTCGATATCGCCGCCGAGAGCGCCGCGGCTCCGCTCGGGCGTGAGTCTACCGTCGAGCCAGTTCTGCATGAAGATTCCAGCGACGCGATCACCGGCGCGAAAACGAGAGACGCCTTGCCCGGTCTCTACGATCTCCCCTGCGCCATCAGAGCAGGGGATGGCCGGCAGGCGCATCCGGGGATTGTACTGCCCCTTCACCGTCAGCAGATCGCGGTAGTTCAACGAGACCGCGTGCACTCTGATCAGGACCTGTCCTGCTCCCGGTTTCGATTCAGGGACATCCCGAAGCTCCAGATGATCGATGCCAAACGAGCTTATCTGCCAGATTTTCACAACGCCCTCCTGAGAAGAGATTCGATGAATGCATCGAACCAAAAAGCCTGCGCGGACCCGGATAAAAAGCTTTAACCTGGCGCAAAAGGTCGATTTTCAGGACGACTCTTCCCGGTAACTCGCGTACGATAGGAAGTATGGCACGAGGATGGGAAAGCAAGTCTGTCGAAGAGCAACAGTCGCTTGATCCTGTACCAGACCAGAATGGGCATTCCGCTGCTCAAAAAGACAACAATTTGGACCGCGCAAAGCGGGCGCGCATGATGCAGGATCTGGGCCTGCAGCGCGAACGAATTTTGTCCGAGCGAACATCGAGTCCGGTCCGGCGCGCTGCACTGGAAGCTGCGCTTGCGGAGATCGAATCCCGGATCGCGGAACTCAACTGACACCGCTCTCAACCCTCGATTCCCCGCCGCTTCTCCGCTCCTCACGGCGCGACGTGCCTGGCGCCAGCAAGCCTTACCGGCTTCCGCCGCTTGCCCTCCCTCGCGCAATCTGCCGGGCAATGCGATATCGGCTGACTGTCCACTCCTCATCTTGCATTCCGGCTTGCTCGGCCAGCTTGATCTGCTGCGCAAGAAAGTCCGCCAGGGGGAGCTCGATGGGAATCTCGCCGGCGGCTTCCAGGAAGAGAGCAGTGTCTTTGCTGCCCATGGCGATGGTCGCTCCAGGTTGCTCGGGAGGATGGAGAATGGTGTTGCCGTAGAGCGTATAAAACGGGCTCTGGAAGAGCGCATCGTTGACCGTTTGGAGGAACAATCCCGGTTCAATCCCTTCAGCCTCGGCGAAGACAAAGCTCTCACATAAAGCCTGGATCATCGACGAGATCATGAAATTTCCGCCCAGCTTGAGAGCATGCGCCAGCCAGGGCTTCTCCGATACAACTGTCAACCCGCGGCTGATTCCCCTCAGCAAAGGCAGCACTTTTTCCTGCGCTTCCCTGGCCCCCGCCACGACCATCCAGAGCCTGCCCTGCTCGGCGATGGCCGGCCTCCCGAAGACCGGGGCCGCCACGAAATGCTGGCCGTGCTGGTCGTGTGCCTGGGCGATCCGGTGCGATAAACGAACACTGATAGTGCTCGACGCAACATGAATTGCGCCCGCTTCCATGCTCTGGAGCAACCCCGGGGAGGGATCCAGAGTCCTGGCCTCGGGGCCGCCCGGCGGCGGTCCAAAGACGATCTCCTCGGTCGCGGCGTCGTCGGCCAGCATGGTGAATACAATCTCCGCCCCTCGTACCGCGTCGGCAGGCGTCGCGGCGACCTCGGCTCCCTGGTTCTTCAGGAATGCGGCGGCGCTTGGCGTTCGATTCCATACCACCAGCCGGTGACCCTGGGCCAGCAGGGAACCGGCCATCGGCCTGCCCATCTTCCCCAATCCAAGAAATCCCACTCGCATAGCAATGCCCCCACCGTATTCTGACGGAGTTCGACGGAAAACAGAAAGGGCGGGACTCTCTGGAGGCCCATTTGCCGGAGTTTTGCCGCTACGGCGACCTGATGGCGGAAAGCCGGGCGAAAGGGTACTTCGATACTCAAGGTCCGAGAATATACCCGGCTGCGATTGGAAGACGCTCCCTTTATCCCGCTGAACGTGGTGAGGGAAGAGCCGCCCTTCGCGCCTTTGGGGCCCGGAGAGCAGTCTATGTCTGCAGTGCTACGAGTTGGTGCGCGATCGCGAACAGAGCGAGTTCAAGGCGGGTGGAGACGCCGGTCTTATCGAAGATATTCGACAGATGGCGTTTTACCGTCTCTTCGCTGATCGAGAACTGCTTGGCTATATCACGATTGCTGCAGCCTTCAACGATGCAGCCCACAACTTCCAGTTCGCGGGGTGTCAGACCGTAGGTCTTGCGTTCCGGAACGGCGGCCTGCTGCATCAGATCGTGAAGCGCGCCGACCAGGTTCACCACGCGCTTGCCGCCGATCCAGTAGTCTCCCGAAGAGACCGCGCGGATGGCGGTCGAAAGGTGATCCGCCAAAGCATCCTTGAGCACAATGCCGCGGGCGCCGATCTGCAGGGCTTCAATGATCTGCTGGGTCGTGATGGTGCTTGTCAGCAGGAGAATCTTGACTGTCGGGGAGCCGCTCATGATGGCCCGCATCGCCTCCAGCCCGGGTAACCTCGGCATCTGCAGGTCGAGGAGTAGGATGTCCGGCAGCAGTTCCAATGTCTCGGTGATGGCCTCATCGCCATCGGAAGCCTCGCCGATGATCTCCAGCCCCTGATCCACCTGGAGCATGTTCCGCACGCCAATCCGGACTACCGGGTGATCGTCTGCGATGAGAATCCGAATCTGCTGCTGCAAACGGTCGTTGGACTTCGTTGTCATTGTTGTTGTCGTCATTGGGCTTCTCAAATTTTTCCTGCCAGAAGCATACGCTCCAGCTGATCGCATGAATCCCGTAGATGATCGAGGAGAATCAAGGTTTCGTCTATCTTGCAACTCCCCAGTTCGAGAGTCGAGGCTAGCCTGGCTATCCGGACTGCTCCCACCATCGACGCGGCGCCCTTGATCTGGTGCGCAACCCGGCGAATCCCGTCCAGATCTCCGGTGTGTGCCAAGGATGCAAGGGCGTTCACGCGCTGGCGAACATCCGTCAGGCATGCTGCGTAAAGCTCTCTGAGAGACTCGGCCCGCATTGCGCTGCGAAGCTTGTTCAAAACCGAATGGTTGATGCCTTCTATTTCTCCTGCTGCGGTTCCGTTCGAGTCGTTTTCGCCATTCCAGGGCCTGCTGCCTGGTCTGTGAAAGTTAACTTTGCTTTCTTCTGAGGGCCCGTCGGTTCTTGGAAGCCGAGGATGAGCTTTGGCCTTCGTTTGCAGTGTCTTTTTGTTGCCTTTGGGCCGGAGCGCCTTCCGCAGATCGTTCAGTTCCAGGGGTTTGAGCAGAAAACCATCGAAACCGGTCAATTTCGTCTTGTCCAGTGCAGTCGCGCTCATGCCGAGTAACAACGGCCGCGGTCCTTCCAGCGCACGAATCTTCTGAACCAGGTCCTGCCCGCAGATGCCCGGCATCTGCATGTCGACCAGAAGCACATCCGGGGAAGCTGAGGAATCGGGCGACGTCAGCAGGCCTAGGGCGGACTCGCCATCGGCAGCCCGCAGGACCTCGTGTCCGTCGAAGCCAAGCAGCAGGCTCAAGATCTCCAGGCTGATGAGATCATCATCGACCAGAAGAACCCGGCGCTGGGCGCGAAGGTCCGATTGACGCACCTGGGGGAGGCTATCTTGCAAAGAGAGCTCGCTCCGCGGAAAGACTCCGCCTACGCATCCTAAGGCATTCTCAAAAAAAAGGCACCAGTTCTGTTCTACAACCTTCGTTTAGCGCTCCTGGGGACTTCGCAGGAGCGTGATAGGGCTTTATAACATGTGACGATTACAATTTGCCCGAGCGGCTCTCCTTGGCCTCCCGAATCGGCCGCGGAGGTATGTAATTGGTAAGTAGGCAGGGTTACCAAGGCACGGGCGTCTCCTACCGAGATACCTCAACGGCTCCTCAGAGCGAGATCCCGCCATGAATGGGTGGGTGAGGCGGGCTGCGGCCGGAAGGCCAGAGGCCTGACCTGGAAAAGGCCGATCTGTTCAGATAGGAAGCTGCCATGGCACCCCGCCAATGCTCCGCGGGGAGTCAGTCTCTAAAAGCGGGTTCGATCTGGTTGAGCCAGTCCGGCGGCTTGAGGATTTCGCGCGGCTTCGATCCATCGGCCGGTCCGACGATACCGTCCCGCTCCATCATATCGATCAAGTGAGCGGCACGCCCGTAGCCGATGCGCAACCGCCGTTGTAGCAGGGAAGTGGAGGCCTTGCCGAACTCCAGAACCAGTCGAAGAGCATCCTCATACAGTTCGTCGCTGGCGTCGCCGTCCTCAGGATCCATATCGAGATCGCGTCCCTTTTCATCCTTGGGAGACTCGAGGAAGCCCTGGACATACTCTGCCTCACCCTGCTTCTTCCAGAAATCGACCACGGCGGCGATCTCCTTCTCTGTGACGAAGGGGGCATGCAGACGCTGCAGCCGCGAGGTTCCCGGAGGAAGGAAGAGCATGTCGCCGCGGCCCAACAAGGCCTCAGCGCCGTTCGAGTCGAGGATCGTGCGCGAGTCGACTTTCGTCGCCAGGCGGAAGGAGACGCGCGTGGGAACGTTGGCCTTGATGAGCCCGGTGATCACATCCACCGACGGCCGCTGCGTGGCTAGAACCAGATGGATTCCGACCGCGCGGGCCATCTGCGCCAGGCGGGTGATCGCCTCTTCCACATTCGATTTATCGAGCATCATCAGGTCAGCGAGCTCGTCGATGATGATGATGATGTTGGGAAGCGGCTCCTCGTCCGGCGCATCGTCGAAGAGGCTGGGAGTGCCGTTCTCAAAGAGCTTGTTGTACTGGTCGATGTTCCGCACGCTCCGCGAAGCCAGCAGCTTGAGACGCCGCTCCATCTCCCGCACTGCATTGCGCAGAGCATTGGCGGCCAGCTTCGGTTCCGTGATGATCGGCGTAAACAGATGAGGAATCCCCTCATACATTCCGAGCTCGACCCGCTTGGGGTCGACCAGAATCAGGCGGACCTGTGCCGGCGTCGCCTTGTAAAGCACCGACATGATCATCGCGTTGATCGCGACCGATTTGCCGCTTCCGGTTGAGCCGGCAATCAGCACGTGGGGCATGGTGGCCAGGTCGGCCGTGACGATCCGCCCATTGATATCTTTGCCCATGGCCAGGGTCAACTTGGATCGTGTCTGGGAGAAGTTTTCCGCCTCGATGATGTCACGCAGCCAGATAGTCTCGCGAGTCTGGTTGGGCACCTGGATGCCGACGGTGCTTTTACCCGCCATGCGCTCGATCAAAATGCTCTCCGCCCGCATTGCCAGGCAGAGGTCTTCGGCCAGTCCGGTCACCCGGCTATATTTCACGCCCGCCTCCGGGCGAAACTCGAAGGTGGTGACGACGGGCCCCGGATTGATCTGCACCACCTGTCCGCGCACGTCGAATTCAGCGCACTTCTCCACCAGTACCTTGGCCTCGTCCCGAAGCTCATCCTCCCGCACGATCTGCGCCTCGTCGCTGCGGTGCAGAAGCGTACTGGGAGGCAACCGGAAGCCGCTCACGGACTTAGGGGCAACCGTCGCCTTGCGGGTGTCTGATTCGGCGCGTTCTCCGACGGAGATCGGCCGCACCGGCGCTTCCTGCTGAGGCATAGGTGGAGCGGCGGCCATCGCAATCTCCCGCGCGGGCTCGGGTACGGGGTATGGCTCGAAGGCAAGTTCGGCATCAGGCTCTGGTTCAGGCTCGGGATCCGGAACATTGGTCCGCGGCATCTGGCTCCAGAAAGTGGGCTGGGCCTCAGCAGCCGGAACCGGGGCAGCGGACCGGTGGTCTTGCGCATCGAGAGAGGCGGTCCGGCGGAAGGATGGGATCTCTTGCTCGTCCAATGGGACCGGGGCAGCCTTCTTGCCCTTCTTCTCCGCCGTTTTGCGTGCTTTGGCTGCCTCTTTCTCGCGCCGCATCTCCTGCCGGGCGATCTCTCTCTCTGCCCGGGCCCGGGCGCGCGCCGCACGCCAGTTCTTAAAGCGGTCGCGCCAGGAATAGAGGAAAGCCAGGCGAATTGCGAGCCATTCCCGCGCCGTGTTGAAGCTGAAGGTCGTCGAAAGATACAGGCTGACAGCCGTCATGCTGACAACCACAATTGCCGCCCCGGGCAGATTCAGATAAGCGACCAGTCCGTCCACCGTAAGCCGGCCGATGACCCCTTCAATCGGAAGTGCGTGCCTCCAGTACATATGTCCCGGAAGAAGGCCAAAGACCGCCGGGGCGAAGATGATATTCAGCAGAACTCCCAGCGCCTTCGCCGTAGGCGATCCGGCTGGCCGGGAGAGCATCCACGTCCATCCCAATGCGCCGAGCAGCAGGGGCAGAAAGAAGGCCGATACCCCTTCCACTTGAAGCAACAGATCACTGACGTTCGCACCGGCCAGCCCAATCCAATTTTGCGCGGGCGTCCCCGGGCTGACTACCGTGTTCAAGGAAGGATCTGTCGGGCGATAGGAAGCCAGGGAGAGGAAAAGAAGGATCGCGGCTACGAGCAGGACCAATCCGATCACTTCATTCAAGCGCCGGTTGCGCGTAGGCGTCATGACCAATTTGAGTGGCTTCATCGGGACAGACTGCGGTGCGTGCCGCCTGCTATCGACGCATGAGCGGCCGGCCGATTCAGACGCCAGAGCAACCCCATTATCCCAGAGATCCCCGCGCCGGGGAGAAAATCAGCATCTCGCCGGAGGTCGGGGAACCGAGTGGGTGACTATCCCCGCATCCTCCACGCGGTAAAGCGAGGGAGAGAAAGATTTCTCGTTACACTCTTGATATCTTAGGTTGTTTCAATGAGATACAGGAGAAGCTAAATGAGGGGGATGAGAAGGCAGCGCGGGTAATATGCCGAGGGGCGGATTAAGATTGGCGATCTGGATTAAGCCGTTTATATTCCTTAGTCTGCCGGTGGAAATAGAAGCCATCGGATTACGGAACGGCTGCAGGCTCGGCCTTGGAACTTGGAATCGGGCTGCTTACCTGCAGAGCCCAGACGCCCTGACGCTTCGTAAAAATGTGCATGAGCATCTCGCTATAAGAAGCGTGGGTCTCGGGCAGGGTATAGGTTTTGACGTAAGTCACGCAGGCGGTGTCGCCAAAGACATGCTCCTGCATGTCGGTCTCCCGGAGGACGTAAGCGGTCTTGGCCCGCTCGTGCCGGGACAGGCTGTTGAGGACATCTTCCTTTCCGATCATCGTCCCATCGGCTTTCAAGCCCAGATAGTCGTCGGCGAGAACCGCTCCCGCGAGCCGGGCGCTATTCTCCATTTCGGCGCGCAGGAAATCCGCCTCCAGCCGTTCGAGAGACTGCAGATCCTGGGTGAGTTGAGCGGCCTGCCGAGCGGAGTCCGGCAGGCTGCGCTGGGAGAGTTGAGCAGACGGCGCAGGTGTACCGGACTGGCCCCCGGCCGCAGCATTGACTTCCCGGTTCAACAGGAGACCGAGGATCAGGAGTGCGCCGGTCAGCCAGGCGATGCGCATGCTGCGATCCGATGGGGAAGCCGGGGTGCTACTTTTCGATTTCCACTCCTCGCCAGAAGGCAATGTGGTTTCTGATGTTGCGAGCGGCCGGCTTGGGATCGGGATAGTACCAGGCGGCGTCCTGATTTTCCTGTCCATCGACAAAGAGGCTGTAGTATCGAGCTTGGCCCTTCCAGGGACAGGTGGAGATGGTGGAACTAGGCCGGAAATACTCCCGGCGGATCGAACTCTCCGGAAAATAGACGTTTCCCTCAACCGTTTCGTACGTGTCGCTCTCTGCGATCACTTTGCCGTTCCAAGTTGCCTTTGCCATAGATGTGGTCTGAACTCTCGTCTTCCTTCGGACCACATTAGCAGATTGGTCCGCCGGATTGCACTGGCGGGTCCCCGGGCGGACCAGACAGGGCAACATTCGTCTGATTCACAGGCCCCGGGAAAAGATTCATATGGAGATCAGGACTCGGGGAAAGAGGTTCCGGCGGGGAGGGTGGCCCCGGCCCTCCGGCGGCAGGTCCGCCGGCGAGCCTCGTACCCGGAAGAGCCCTGGAGTTTACGACTCCCGGCGCCGGGCCTCCTGCTTCCGAATCATGGCCTCCAGCCGCTGCCGCGCCTCGCCAAACCGAGCGGCTAGCTCTTCGGTGCGCTGGAGGAAGTGAGGTGATTCGGCTCGGATTTCCTTGAGGTAGGGGTGAAATTTGGCCAGGATAAAGAGATTTTCGCCGTTGCAAGCGAGGAAGAGGTCGGCGTCTAGCGCTCCGTGGAGGACGAAAGCCGCGGCCATCTCCCAATAGCTGACCACCTGCCGCAAAAAGGCATTCTCCTGGGAGCTGCCAGCGCGCTGGACGGCGAGAACATCCTCCGCCGAGGTGGGCCAGAAGTCGGTGGTTACCCATTTCCGGGCGGCGCGCATCCGTTCCTCCGTCCGAAGCTCATACAGCTTCAGGATCAGTTGAGCGTCTCCATTGGTGGCGAGCATGGTATCCATTCGACTTTCCATCTTTACCCTACGGGCAATGCCTCCGGTTTGGTCTGGTAACGCATTGCCTCCACATTCTCTGACGGCGGATCGGCAATCTTCTCGATGAAGGTGCAGGTCGCCTCAGGCTCTGCGGCGCCTTTCTGCTTTCCCTTTTTCTTCTTCTCCGGCTCTTCCTCTCCGGAGGGCTTGCGGTTGTTCGGGCAGACGAGATACACCCCCGACTTGAGCGTCTTTTCCAGCAGGTAGGGGCTGCCGCATTCCGCGCACTTCCGGGGCACGGGCTTCCAGTTCGACGTGAAGTCGCACTTGGGATAATTCGTGCAGCCATAGAAGATGTTTCCCCGGCGGGCCTTCCGTTCCGCAATGTCCCCATCTCCGCAGGTTGGGCACTTCATGCCCTCCACCAGGTTCTGCTTGATGTATTTGCACTTGGGGTAGCCGCTGCAGGAGACGAACTCCCCATATGGACCATTGCGAAGAACGAGGGGCTCGCCGCATTTCGGGCATTTTTCATCCAGCGGCTGCGGCGGCTTCTGCTGCTGCTTCTGATTGAGTCTACGCGTCGTCTTGCAAGGCGGATCTTCGTTGTATCCGGGGCACGCCATAAACATGCCGAATCGCCCGCGCTTAAGAACCATCACGCGGCCGCAGTTCTCGCAGTACTCCTCGTTCTGTTCCGCTTCCTGGGCGTCGGAGGACTGCAGCTCCGGCTTGGCGGCGAAGTTCTCCTTGGTGAAGGTGCAGCTGTTCGGATCCTTCTTGTCGTAGGCGCTGCATGCAAAGAAGGAGCCAAATTTTCCCCATTTAAGGACGAGTGGAGATCCGCAAAGCTCACATTTTTCGTCTGTCGGCTTCTCCATCCGCTTGATGTTTTCCATGTGCTTCTCGGCATGCTTGAGCTCTTCTTCAAAATGCCCGTAGAAGCCGCCAAGCAGCGTGGTCCAAAGCTCTTTGCCGTCTTCAATATCGTCAAGTTCCTCTTCAAGCCTGGCGGTATATTGGGGGTCGAAGATATAGGGAAAGTTGGCCACCAGCAAGTCCGTCACAACGAGGCCGATTTCGGTGGGCACGAATCTTGAGCCCTTCCCGCCGCCCACCTTGGTCACATACTCGCGCTCCTGGATCGTATTAATGATGGTTGCATAAGTCGAAGGGCGGCCGATTCCGCGCTCTTCCAGCTCACGCACCAGGGATGCCTCGTTGAATCGCGGCTTAGGCTCGGTCGAGTGCTGTTCCGGCAGCAGGTGTTTGAGGGAGAGAGCCTGGCCGTTCTCCAGGGGCGGCAGCTGGTTCTTGAGCTCGTCGTCCTCTTCGTCCTTCTTTTCCTTGGATTCCTCATAGACCTTGAGAAAACCATCGAACTTGAGGACTGAGCCTGTGACGCGGAAATCGTACCGGCGATCTGCCTGCGCGGCGATATCGACCGTCGTCTGGTCGTAGACCGCAGGCACCATCTGAGAGGCGACGAAACGCTGCCAGATCAACCTGTACAGGCGAAACTGCTCGTCGCTGACGTAGTTCCTTACCTGGTCCGGATGCCGCTCCACGCTGGTTGGCCGAATCGCCTCGTGAGCATCCTGCGCATCCTTCTTGCTTTTGAATGCATTTGGCGAGGCAGGAAGATACTGCTTCCCGTGCTTCTGTTCAATCCATGAGCGGACCTCCGCAATCGCCTCGGGGGAGACGCGGGTGGAGTCCGTACGCATATAGGTAATGAGGCCGACCGAGCCCTCGCTGCCTAATTCCAGCCCTTCGTAGAGCCGCTGGGCAACGCCCATCGTCCGTTTTACGCTGAAGCCAAGTTGACGAGCGGCATCCTGCTGCAACTTGCTGGTGGTGAAGGGCGCCGCAGCATTGCGCCGCCGCTCCCTCTTCTCGACGTTCCGTACCTTCCAGGCCGCCTTGCCCAGTGCGGCCACGACTGCATCCGCTTCCTGTTTGCCCGGCAGGGCAGGCGCATCCACCGTCTCGACGGCTGCCTTCGTTCCGTCGATTCCGACGAATCGCGCAGTGAATTCTGTCTTTTCTCTTGCCGGAGTAAGGAGAGCGTCGAGCGTCCAATACTCCACCGGAACGAACGCCTGAATCTCGCGCTCCCGTTCGACAATCAGCCGCAGTGCAACGGTTTGAACCCGGCCGGCCGAAAGGCCCCGGCGCACCTTGTCCCAGAGCAGAGGCGAGATCTGGTAGCCGACGATGCGGTCCAGTACGCGGCGTGTCTGTTGCGCATCGACCAGGTGCTGATCGACGTCGCGCGCATGTTCGAAGGCGGCGCGGACCGCCTTGGGAGTGATCTCGTTGAAGGTCACCCGATGGATGGCATTCTTCTTCGATACCCCCTTCAGTTCGTCGTGAAGATGGGCTGCGATCGCTTCTCCCTCGCGATCGGGATCGGGCGCCAGATAGATCGCTGTCGCTGACTTTGCCAGCTTCTTCAGGCGATCGACAACCTTCTCTTTTCCGGGAATGACAATCAGTTCAGGCTCAAAGCTCCCATCCGAAAGATCGACACCGATCTTGTTTTTCGGCAGGTCCTTGATGTGGCCCAGGGACGCCTCAACAGTAAAGTCTTTGCCCAGATATTTGTTGATCGTTTTCGCCTTTGCGGGCGATTCCACGATCACAAGTGATTTGCTCATTGTTATCCTTTATACGTTCTCGCAGCGAAATGTGAGGCCGTGCGGTTGGCGATGCGCAGATATTCCTCTCCTGGAATCCGTGGTGTCCTCTGCAAGGGGACAGCCGCTGAGTCTTCTTCCTTGAATATCCATTCGAGCCGGTTCTCAATCCAGCTCGGATGGGGCACAGGCACCGTGCCTTAAGCTGCCTTCCGCGAGAATCTCCGCCGGGGGGATGCAAAATCCCTGCTGCCGATGTTTCTGCAAGCTACCACGCTCCGGCATCCTGAATCTACCTTGCTCTGAGACGCCGAGCCTGATCGGGCATCAATTTCTCCCGCGAGAGGAAGAACCCAGGCTTCTCTCCTGGGCGCTATTCCGGCATCAGAAAGACCGCAGCAGGAGCTTTTCCGCGCGGTTGGTTTGTGCTCTGGAGATGCGTACTTACCGCACAGCCAAGACTCGCCAGAAAGTCCGCTGTGACTGAATCCTTTGAAAACGCATGCTGAATCCAGCCGGTCTACAGCCGTAAGACGTAATTCTTTCCGGGAAGTTGCTTGATCCGGCCAGCTAATTCCAGCTCGAAGAGAGCCATGAAGATCTCTGATGAAGAAAGCGTGGGGTCCAGCTTTTCAATGATCTCGTCCAGTTGCACGGCTTCATCATGACACAAGACGCCAAGAACGTGCTTCTCATGCTCGCGGAGCGGCGGTTCTGAAACAAGGGATGCGGCATCCCCCGCCGGCGATGCAAATCCCAGTTCCTCCTCCAACTGCAACCGGATCTGCGATGGCAGCTCTTCCCACACGTCCTCCCAGGTCGCAACAAGCCTGGCTCCCTGCTTAATCAGCGTGTTAGGGCCCCACGCATTCTTGGTTGTGACGTTGCCGGGAACGGCGAAGACGTCGCGATTCTGCTCGAGCGCGCAACGGGCGGTCACCCGGGTTCCGCTGTGTTCTCCGGCCTCAATGACAAGGACTCCGATGCTCATTCCGCTTAGGATCCGGTTGCGCCGGGGAAAGTTCTGGGGTGCTGGAAAGGTACCCAACGGGTTTTCAGAGACGATCGTGCCACCGCTCGCAAGAATGTCCTCTGCCAGAGACTTGTTCTCTTTGGGGTAGATCACGTCGATGCCTGTGCCCCAGACCGCGACTGTCTGGCCCCTGGCGGCGAGCGCGCCGCGATGCGCCCGCGCATCGATCCCTCGCGCCATGCCGCTCAAAATCAGCAGCCTGCGTGAGGCCAGGTCGCGCGCCAGCATCTCTGCCATGCCCGATCCGTAGGGGGTGGGATGCCGCGTGCCGACCACGGCAATGGATGGGCGAGAGAGCAACTGCACATCTCCACGAACCCAAAGCACGGGAGGGGGATCGAAGATCTCGCGGAGCCTGTCTGGATACTCGGCGTCGGAGTAGGTAAGGACATCTGCGCCTTGCTCGCGCACTCGGGCCAGCTCTTCCTCGGCCTCCGTACGGGCTTTGCCGTTAAACAGGAACTGCACCGAGGAGGCAGGAAACTTCAAGGATTCCAATTCTGTGAGGGAGAGCCGGAAGAGCCTGGAGACATCTCCCAGGACTTCGACGGCCTGGAGGATTCGACGCGAACCCAGTCCCGGGGTGAGAGCCAGGGCGAGCCATGCAATCTGCCTCTCGCGAGCAGGCTGGTCCAAGTCTGGCTGGAAGGGAGGGGGCGCGCCGGATTTATCAAAGGCCTTCATGGGCGGAGACAAGAGCAGCGTAGCGGCAGAACGGATCGCATCCTATCGAGTGGAATCGGGGTTTGGGGCGAGACTAACGGGGCTGCCCTTCGCTGTCAAGAAAGGCAGGCTACACTAATGGGTGACTCCTAAATCGAATCGCCTGCTGCGGATGGCTGCGATTGACTTCCTCAATCCGGCCCCACTGATGTGGGATTTCGAGCACGAGCCTGAGCGCTCTCAATTGCTCGAACGATATACAATCTCCCGTACCACGCCGGCCGAATGCGCTTTGCAGCTCAGATCGGGGGAGGCGGATCTCGGCCTTGTCCCGGTGGCATCCTACGCCGCTTCGCCGGATCTCCTCATTGTGCCCGGCTGTACGGTCGCCTCTCTGGACCGGATCCGCTCGATCCTTCTTGTCGTTCGGCCTGCCGATGGAATAGCCGCGGTCCGGACGGTCGCCGCCGATACCTCATCGCAGACCTCCTGCGTCTACACGCGCATTCTCTTCGACCTCTTCTGGAAGAGGCGGGTGGAGTTCATTCCCAGCGCGCCGAATCTCGAAGAGATGCTGGCAGCCGCCGACGCGGCCATGTTGATCGGAGATCCGGCGCTGCTGGCGTTGGAAGATCGTGAGTCTCGCCAGGAGCGCACCGGCGAACGGCTGCTGTACCTCGATCTCGCTCACGAATGGCATATGCTGACCGGACTGCCCTGGGTCTCGGCTTACTGGGCAATTCGCAGCGATGCTTTAGCGCGGACAGGTATCTCGCCAGACAGACTGATTCAGGATCTGCATGCTTCGCGTGACCACGGGTTGCAGCATATCGAGGAGATCGTCGCTGAATGGTCGGTTCGGATCGCCGTTCCTTCCGCGACGATCCGCTCCTATCTGACGGCCAATATCCACTACACTCTCGACGAGGCCTGCCTGCATGGGTTGCGGGAGTTCTATCGTCACGCGGAGGCATGCGGCGCTTTGCCGGCCGTGCAGACCTTGACGTTCCTTTGAATCTTCCTCGAAAGCGAGTGACCGAACGGTGGCTCCCTGCGTCCTAAACAAAGTGCTCCTGGCCTTCCAAGCTTCCGGGCAGACCGCGCCGCCGCAAAATTCGTACCTGTTCCGCTGGCTGATGGGGTTTGGCGGTCTCGGCCTCTTCCTGATCGCCGCCGTCGATTCTTCGATTCTTCCCTTCCGGCTTCCCGGAAGTACAGATCTGTTACTGCTACTTTTGATCGCTCATCGAGGCGACGCGCCGCTGATGGCTCTGTCTGCGATCGCAGGTTCGGTGGCGGGAGCGTATACCTGCTGGAAAGCCGGAGCCAAGGGCCGAGAGGTCGCCATCGACCGCTATCTGCCCAGGAAGTATGCCAAGCAGATTACGGAATGGGGCCGGAGCCATGGCGGCGTGGCGGCTGTGATCGCAGCTCTCCTGCCGCCTCCCGTGCCCATGCTGCCTTTCCTGCTCGCCGCCGGGGCAGTGGGCGTTTCGAGGCGGCGCTTTCTACTCTGCTTCGGCGCTGGCAGAGCGATCCGTTACTCGATGCTTGCCTGGCTGGGGGCGACCTACGGCCGCAAAATGGCGCGGCTTTGGTCTCATTACGTGGCGAACTGGATCAGGCCCTTCGATTGGCTGCTGGCTGGACTGCTTGCCGCCAGCGTGTTGTATGCCGTCTGGAAATGGAGAAGGATCGAGCGTCAGATCGCGCTGTCTTCCTCCGGCTCCCTCGAAAACCCTGGTTAACCCTCCCACCACAGTAGCTTCCTCAAGAGCGGATAGTAAAGCGCCAGGCGCAGCCCAGTCGTATCTCCGTGCACCTGCCTCATCCGCTGGGCGTACGTCGCAAGCTGATTGGCGTATCTGCACTTCTCCTGCGCCAGGAAATCATCGAGGCCGGCGCCGCCATGTTGGGCCGTCTTGTAGTCCACGATCCAGATGTGCGTATCCTCTTCGGTTCCAGGCTCCGCTCCCGCGCGGAAGACCCGGTCGCCTCGCAAGGTTTGAAGCATCTCCCCTGAACCCTCCGGCTGCACCCAGGCGGACCAGGAGGTCTCCGTCTGTGAGTCTCGCCGGGCAGAGACGATCCATCGCCCATGATCGTCCTCGAGGGTTGACCTCAACGCCTGGATGGCTTTTGCCGACTCAGCTTCGGCGTCCGCTCGGGGGAGCCCGGCGTTGCGCAGCATGGCGAAGGCTCGGGGCCGCCATCCGTCGATCTTGCCCAGCAGGTCCTTCGCGTCCTCACTCGGCAGATGCGCCACTTCTTCCGTGAGCGCTTCGAGCAGAGCATGGACTGTTGTTCCGAGAGCCCGCGCCTGGAGCGATCCGGCGGGACGATCGACGGCTTCAGCTTCTTCACCGCTCGGATCGTTTGATGACGGCGAAGCACCGCAAAGGACTCTTGCATCTTCTCCCGCCGAGGCGGAGAACTCCCACTCCGCGGGCAAGCGCCGGAGATGGAGAGTCTTCTTTGAGGCATTGCCACCGTTGGCAGGCGTCTCCGGCGACTCGGGCTGCGCGCTGAGGGTTGAGCTCTCGATCCTGCCCTTGCACTCTTCCCACTTCGTGGCGAAGGTCCCTTCGAGTGCGGGCCACGCGGTTTTTAACAGGCTTTCCTTGCCGGGCCCGATCGATTCGCTTCCGTCGTCTTTCCCCTTCACCGTCGCGGTTGCAAAGAGGTGCAACTCTTTGCTGGCCCGGGTGCAGGCGACATAAAGCAGGCGCTTGACCTCTTCTGTCTGTCTGCGGTCTCTCTGGCGGGAGATCCAGCGGCAGAGCGGGTCAGTATCCTTGCCCTTGCGCCCGATCGGAGCTACCAGGAATTCCCGGTTCTCTGCCTCTTCCGGCCCTTCGAGAGCAGTTCGCTCCAGCCAGGACAACAAAGGGGAGCCGTTGCGCCGCGCTTGCCGATGCATTCCGGGCACGATCACCACATCGAATCCCAGGCCCTTGGCCTTATGGATGGTCATGAGCTGCACCCCGCACCGCTCGCTTGCGTTTGGGTCCGGTTCGGCAAAGAGCCGCTTCAGTTGCTGCTCGAGCTGCGTGCCATCCGGAGGCATCTCGCCCAGCATGAGAAAGAAGGCCCGCACATTCTCATATCCCGTGCTATCGACGCACTCCCGGCCGCCGAGGGTCTGCCAGACGCGCTCCACCCAATGTGCAAAGGAGGCCTGACGGTGCCTTCCAGCCAAAGCATCCTCGAGCACAGCGGTGACTCTGGATGCGCGCAGTTGCCCGTCAGGGCTCAGGATGGGAGTGCGCATGCGCAGTAACGCAAGCACCGGCTGCCTCGCCAGCGCCGGATCATCGCTGCCGCACAGGATATGCAGGTCTTGGAGCGTAAGGGCGCACCACGGCGCGCGCAGAACCGTCAACCACGCGATCCGGTCCATCGGCTGGAGCAGGGCTCGCACGAGGGCTGTCAGGTCCAGCACCTCCTGCCTGCCGCCAAGCCCTTCGATTTCGGTTGCTCGAAAAGGAATGGCTGCTTCGCGAAGCTTCCGGGCGATCTCCTCCAGATGGCTTTTCACCCGCACCAGCACAGCAATCCGGAACTGGCCTTCGGTTTGACTGGCCGCTGCCTGGACCTGCGGCCAGTGCCGGCGGATAATGCTGACCACCCCGTCGGCCTCCGCGCGATCGTTCGCGAGCGTCTGCTCCGCCGTGGGGTCAGATGGAAGAAAGCTCGGGTGAATATGGACGCCCTGCTCCTGGGATGGCCGGCTCGCGATCGATGGAGCGAACTCGACGCGATAGCCGGCGTTGCCGGGAGCGCCGGCGAAGGCCTCCTGGAAGATGCGGTTCAACGGTTCGACCAGGCCAGCGTGGGACCGAAAGTTCATCTGTAACTGAAGTGGTGTTAATAGGAGCCGGGCCGGCCCTTCACCCAGTCCGTGCCGCCGCGTGCGCTCAAAGAGCTCCACTTCCGCCTGGCGAAACCCGTAGATCGACTGCATCGGATCTCCCACCAGAAAGCAGGTGCCTTCCGGCTCCCTGGCTTCCATCAGGAGCGATAACAGGTCGTATTGGCCGCGGGAAGTATCCTGAAACTCATCCACCAGAAGATGGGGCCATCGCCGGGCCAGATCCGGCGGCAGACGATCCGTTTCATTGCGTAAGACCTGTGCCGCCGCCAGCCCCAGTTCGACAAAGTCCACGACATTTCGTTCGGCGAAGAGCACGCGCAACTCGGCGACGGCGTACCGCAGAACCAGCAGGATGTGGCGCAGCATCTCCCACTGCTCCGGCGAATAGTGAGGGGGTGGTAATTCGCGCAACCGGCGCAGGGTTTCGAGGATCTGCGGATTGCTCTGCAGGCGGCCGATCAGGTTTTCCAGGCGCATCTTATTTTCATGCGCCGGGCTTCCTGGTTTTCCCGGGGGAAATCCGATTTTCTTGTCGACGCTCTTCCGCCAGCCGTTCCCGCGGGTCAGCAGCAGCTCACACAGGCAATGCCACTGCCGGAGGTCCACCAGATCGTCCAACCGCTCCGCGCCGTTCCAGTGAACCAACGGAGACGTGCTGCCCATGGGAAGATTGCGGCAGGCGCAGCCCAGCAGTTCGACCAGCTCTTTCGCATGAGTGGCATCTCTGGACAGGAGCGCGCGGGCGCTAGAGATCACGCGTTCCTGCTCGCGCCGAAAAGGCGCTTCGAGCGCATGCTTGACCTGCTGCCAATCGGGATTCTCCTGGCCGAGGGGAAGCACCCGGCCCCACTGGTCTCTTTGCGCCAGCATTTCGGCGATCAGACCCTCGCAGTCGCTCAGGCTGCTTTCACGATGGGAGAGCAAGGCGCGAACGGCTGCCGAGAGCTCCTGGTTGCTGCCCCCCAATCGGGCCAGGGTACGTCGTGCGGCAAGCGCATAGAGCGGCTCGGTATGTTCACTGGGGGTGAGGGAACCGCCGAGCCGTGAGAGCAAGGGAGTCTCATGGGCAATCGTGAGGCACAAGGAATCAATCGTCTGAATGGTGAGCCGTTGCGGCTGCTCCAAAAGCTTCCATCCACGCACCGCATCTCTCTTGAGCGCGGCTCGTGCCGCTTTGCTGGCGGTATCCGGCGAATGTTGCGCTCTTTCAAGAGCCTTGAGCACCCGGTCTCGCATCTCCGCCGTGGCTGCCCGGGTGAAGGTAATAGCGAGAATCTGCTCCGGCTCATCGACGACCGGCAGCAGTTCGAGGAAGCGCTGCGTCAACAGCTCGGTTTTGCCGGACCCGGCCGGAGCCTGGACGATGAAAGATCTTCGCGGATTCAGCGCTTCAGCGCGCTCCGCTTCGTCTTGGAGAGGCGATCGCTCCTGCTCAGTCAAGTTGACCCTCATCGGTTCCATTTGCTTCCTCGTCAACTGCTGATCGTTCCATCTCCGCTACCCGGCAAAGTCCTGGGAGCGCACAGAAATCACAGGTCGTGGGGAACTGCTTGGGGTCCACCTGCGCCTCTCCGTTCAAGAACTGCTCGCCGAGGGCCAGGAGCGTCTTCTTCCACTGTTGCTGTAAATCTTCCGAATACGGCGGAAGCGGCTTCGGATTGGATACGGGCAAAACTCTCAGAGAGGGCTCGGCGCAGCCTTCCAATTTGAAGCCGTCTGCGCGAACCTGCGCCAGCAGCACGCCGCGGAGAGCTTCAACTGCTCCAAAGGCTGCATACAGCGGCAGCTGCGGCTCGTCCGGGCGGCTCCCCTGCCATGCGCTCGAAGAGATTTTTCCGGTCTTGTAATCGACGAGAAGTCGGCCGCCGTCCACCTGATCGATCCGGTCCAGGCGCAGCTTGAGCTGGAGATCTCCCACGCCGGCCGGCAGAGATCGTTCGTTGCTTTCCACGCTGAAAGGCGGCCGGCGGCTTTCATAGTTCAGCCAGTCCGCCACTAGCCCCACCACACGTTCACGCTCCACCTGGAGATAGGCGCTGCTCCACTTTTCCGACTCGTCTGCGTACCCGGTCTTCGATGTGCCGGCCTGGTATTTTTGGAGAGCCGCATCGACGTGCTGCTCGATCAGCCCGCGCAGCGTTCCGTTTGCCTGGGCAGTGATCAATGACGCGTGATCCTTCAGATCTGTCCACAAAGTCTCAAGAATCTTGTGGACCAGATTCCCGCGGTCCACGGGCTCCAGACCCCAATCGGTGCGGTTCAGCATCTTTGCGCCGAGGCGCACGGTGGCAAAGGCCTGGAAAGGACATGCCGCCTGCATCTTGAGAACGCTCTGGCCGCCCGCCTGCCGCTCTTTGGGCCAGAGAATTCCGTGCGCTGCCTCCTCTTCAAGGGAAAGCGCACAAGGTTCTCTATCGCCCTCTTCGGGAAAGAGGAGTTTCCCTCTCAACTCTGCGGCGGTCATGGTCGCGAGTTGCGGCCCCAGCACAGTCGAGGGCCTGCGCGGCCCGTCTTTATCTTGTGCGGAGTAGCTGAAGATACACCTTTCCGCGCTTCGCCGGATCCTCTCGGTCACCAGCCTTGCCAGCTCCCAGTCGGCATCCTGATCCGCGTGAGGCATGCCCCGCTGCTTTTGCAGGGACCTGGTGAGGAAAGGATGCGGCTGCGCGGCCAGGGGCCACGTTCCATCATCGGCTCCAAGAAACCAGATGGCGTCGAAGCGAAGACCGGCGGCTTCGAATGGTCCCAGGATCTCAACCGGCGCGTTCCGCGACTTGGGGGAAAAGATGGTCCTTTGGGCCTGGCGCTCCAACACGCGGCGGAACTTCGCGTACCGCACGGGAGCGCCGTCGAAGCCCAGCATCGCGACGCTATCGAAGAGTTGATTCCACCGCTCCAGGACCTGGAAGTCTTCGCTCGCCAGGCGGTGAGCTCCGGGCCAACCGGCCGCGATCAGGATGCGTCTCCCGCGCTCGATCCACTGGTCAAAGGTGAGTGCTTGACCGCTCACCTCTTTCCAATCGCGGCGCGCACGACGCAGCCGATGGCGCAGTTCCTCCAGCGGCTGGCTATGATTCCATCCGTTCTGCCTGAGGTAAGCATCCAGAGGGTGTTCCGGAGGAAGCACCCCGCTTTGCCGCACCTGCGCATCCAGTTCGGCCACCGGCAGCAAATCGGACAGCTCCTTCCAGAAAAAGCCGGAGAGCATCAGCCAACTGACCTCTTCCTCGCGCAATGGCTCTTCCATCCAGCGAAGGAGCGAGAGCGCGGCGTTCGCCACCGGTACCGTGGCCAACGGGACGCCCAGTGAAAACTCAAATGGGAGGGACAGCTGCGCTGCGTCGATGGCGACGGACTGCGGCGCGAGCTCGCGGCGAAAGATCCTCTCGATCTCCCAGCGCAGCTCTCCGTTGCCCGGCAGAATCACTGCGATTCTGATCTGCTTGTTCCCTGCGGCGGCGACCTCCAGCGCACGGCGGACCCATTGCGCGCAGATGGTGATCTCATCCCGCGTGTCCTTTGCGACGACCAGCGGCTCCAACGGTGCCGGCGGCATCTCGCTTTCGAATCGCTCGACCGAGCAATTGCGCTCTTGCAACGCGGCCAGCAACTTTTGCTGGGCCGGTGTCTCGTGATCGAAGCCGATCAGCATCAGGCGCGAAGGGAAGCCCCGCGTCATTTTTCCCTGCATGACAGCATCGCAAAGGATCAGCGGAAGCTGGGCCCGGCTGAACCATCCCTGTGCCCGGCACTCGCGTTCGAAGCCGCGAGCCCACTCGCAAAAGGTATCCGCATCCGGGCCGAGCGCCGTGCTGCGCAGGAAAGCGAGCGAATCATAAGCGCATAGCAGCCGATAGGCGTCCTGCGCCAGCTCGGCGACTCCTTCGATGGAGATGAGCCTGCGGCCTTCAATGCTGGGTGCGGCGATTCGCATCCAGACCTCATGTTCCTGCAGAGTGGAGAGCATCAGGCGCGACTCGGCGCCCGAGCGCAGCGCCTGCTGCCACATCCGCTCAAGCCAGCTATCCCAATCGATGATCTCGGCTGCCTGCCAGGCAGTGTGTCCCGCTTCTCGCTGCGCTTCTCCATAGAACCGCTGGAGAGCCCGAGCTGCGCGTGGGCTTGAGGCGATCACGGCGCCCCCCGCGTGGAGGGTGGCGGCAGCAGCTTCGGGCAGGCGCATGCTTGTTTATATCGTACCGGCTCCCCGTATGACGACGCGGAGCACCGGTGTAGACTCAAGCCATGCGGCGAATCGCAGCAGTCCTGTTGCTGTGTCTGTTTGGGGCTTTGCTGCCCTCGGCAACAGTGATGGCGCTCGCCGCACCGCAGCAGCAGCTGCCGGCCTGCTGCCGGGCCCACGGCGCTCACCATTGCATGTTGGACGGCGGTGCGCGAGAGGCGGTTGCGCTCGCAGAATCAGGCCCGGCATTTCGCCAGACCGGCTGCCCCTACAATCATGGTTTTCAGGCAGTTCTCTCCGGCTCCGCCGGGCACGGATCGCGGCAGATTTCCAGGCTGGCACTCACGATTCGTCGTCTTCGCCTTCGCGAGGCATCCCACGCCCCTTCCGCCCTTTCATGCGACAGTTCGGCTCCTCGCGGGCCGCCCTCTTCTTCCTTCTCTTCCTAAGCGTCTGAGTTGACCCGGTCTTCCATCGATCAGGTTGACGCCTCTTCGATTTGCTCCGGTGCGCCGCTGTCGTCTTCGAGCCATAAGGTTCTTGCATTTCACCGGGAAGCGCCGGATGCGGCCCTTCCCGGCAGAGGGCGCATCCTCCTTCCGAGGCAAGGGCTCTTCCGCGATGACCGTCGATGTTCACATCGACGGTCATGGGAGCCGTGCCTCCTCGGCAGGTCTTCTTTGAAAAGGCCATGCTCCGGCGATTTGGACTGGCGTAGAGCAACTCGAAAACCCCTTCGAAGTGGGGGCTCTGATAAGGAGAGAGATGTCTGCCCGCAACCTCTTGTACCTTCTGCTCGTCGCGCTTGGCGCATCCGCGGGGATCTCTACGCCTGCCCATGCCACGGTCTTCGGGGAGGTTCAGGGGATTGTTCATGATCCCCAGCATCGCCCGATTGCCGGAGCTCATGTCGTGCTGCAGAGCAAATCCTCTGCGCTTTCCAAATCGATAGACACCGATCCGGATGGGTCCTTTCGTCTTCAGGCTGTTCCTCTGGGGGCCTACACGCTCACTGTGTCGCAGACCGGCTTTGCTTCCTTGACGCAGTCGATGACCCTCGCCTCGGGGACTTCGCCGGTGTTTCACTTTGCCTTGCAGGTGGCCGCCATTCAGGAATCCGTGAGCGTCTCCACCCAGACCGGCGCGGTCGATGCCGACAGCGTTACGCCGACCACCACGATCAGCCGCGCCGCAATCGCGCAGACTCCCGGGGCTGACAGAACCAACGGCTTGCAGATGATTACGGATTACGTGCCGGGGGCCTATATGACCCACGACATGCTGCACATACGAGGCGGTCATCAGGTGAGCTGGCTGATCGACGGAGTTGAGATTCCGAACACCAACATCGGCAGCAATCTCGGCCCGCAGATCGATCCGAAGGATATCGATTACCTGGAGGTGCAGCGGGGCAGCTACAACGCGGATGTGGGAGATCGCACCTACGGAGTTTTCAATGTGGCGCCGCGCACCGGATTCGAGCGCAACTCCGAAGGGGAAGTGGTTCTAAGCTTCGGCAATTTTTTCGAGAGCAATGACCAGTTGAGCATCGGCAGCCACACGCAGAGACTCGCCTATTACCTCAGTCTGAACGGAAACCGGAGCGATTATGGATTGGAGACGCCCATCGCGCAGGTCCATCACGATGCGGCCAACGGATACGGCGGTTTTTCCTCTCTGATCTACAACCGCACGGCCCAGGATCAGTTCAGGCTGGTCACGCAACTGCGGCAGGACTACTTCCAAATTCCCTACGATCCGAATCCGGACAGCTATCAGAATCAGCTCTCGCCCTCCAGCGGCCTGCGCGATGCGCAGCGTGAGACCGATGGAATGCTGGCCGCGACCTGGGCGCACACGTTCAATCAGAAATCGATGATCGAGATTTCTCCCTTCTACCACTTCAACAGCGCAAACTTCGACCCCAGGCCCAGCGATTATCCCGTCGCCACTACCTCCGACCGCACTTCCAACTATGCCGGCATGCAGGCCCTCATAGATGCCAACATCGCGCGCAATACCCTCCAGTTGGGGCTTTACGGTTGGGGCCAGCAGGATAGCTATCTGTTCGGCTCAGTCTTCCGCGACGGCAGCTTTCCCAGTTTTCGCACGCCGGATTCTGCCGGCGGAGGCCTGGTCGAGGAGTATATTTCGGATAACTTCAAGGCGACTTCGTGGCTGACCATCATCGCCGGGCTGCGCAATTCGCGGTTCATATCGAACTTTATTGAGAACGAGACTCTTCCCCGCGTTGGCGTTGCGGTTCAGATTCCCAGGCTGCACTGGGTCTTTCGCGGCTTTTACGGGCGTTTTTATCAGCCTCCCCCGTTGCTCACCGCCTCGGGCCCTCTGGTCAACTTCGCCCAGGCGAGCAACACCTCTTTCGTGCCGCTTCGGGGCGAGCGCGATGAAGAGCATCAGTTTGGCGTGCAGATCCCGTTCAAGGGTTGGCTGCTCGATGCCGATACCTTTGAGACGCGCGCTAATAACTATCTCGACCATTCCAACATCGGAGAGTCGAGCCTGTATTACCCGGTAACGATCGACGGGGCGCTCATTCAGGCCTGGGAGTTGACGCTCCGATCCCCCAACATAGGGAACCGTGGGCAGCTGCATCTTGCGTATTCCAACCAGATCGCCCGGCAACGAGGGGCGATCACTGGCGGTTTAATCTGCTATCCCATCAGCTCACCGCAATGCGACGTGACGCCCGGTTACACCGCCTTGGATCACGATCAGCGGAATACCTTGAATGCCGGATTCAATGCGAGCCTGCCGCGGCGAATCTATGCCTCGACCAACGTCTACTACGGGTCGGGATTCACCAACGGCTATCCGGATCCTCCATCCCCTTATTCGGGAGCGTATCTCCCGCAGCACACCACCTTCGATCTTTCGGTGGGCAAGACCTTCGGTGAGAAGACGACGGTCTCGGTCAATGCGCTCAATGTGACCAATCGCCGGCTCTTGCTCGACAACAGTCTCACCTTTGGAGGATTTCACTACAACGATCCACGCCAGGTCTACGGCGAGGTGCGCTTCTTCTTCCACTATTAGGTGGAACCGGCAGGCGCGCCTCCCTGAACCGGGGGCTCATCGCAACATGAGGTCCACTCAAGGGCCTAGAATCACGGAAACGAGGAGTATTTATGAGGCGTCCCGCCTGCTTTCCCGGCGTATACCGGACATGGACGGTTTTTAGCACAATTGTTGTTGCCTGCGGTCTGATCAGCTTTCTCTCCGGGTGTCGCGGCACACAGTCCAACACGGCGAGCCAGGAGACAGTGCTTTCCGGAAATGTTCAGACCTACCAATTGAAGGGAGTTGTGGTCGCGACAGACCCGGCAAATGGAGAGGTCTCCATCGACAGCGAAGCGATCCCCGGATTTATGGAAGCCATGACCATGCCGTACAAGCTGGCGCAGGCGAACATCGCCGGAGAACTCCACCCCGGCGATCACATTACCGGCAGGCTTCGAGTCTCGGACACCGCAAGCCAGCTTGACCAGATCGTCGTGACCGCGCAAGCCAAGCCAGATTACAAGCCGAGCACGTCCTACAACGTCCCCAAGCCCGGACAGCCGGTTCCGGATTTCGAGTTCCTTAATCAGGACGGCAGGAAGATCCACCTGAGCCAGTTTCATGGCCAGGCGCTTGTTCTTACGTTCATCTACACGCGCTGCCCGCTGCCGGAGTATTGCATCCGCATGACCAGGAACTTCGCAGAGATTCATCGTTCGCTGGCTGTCGATCCGAAGCTCTATGACAAGACGCACCTGCTGAGCATCAGCTTTGACCCGGCCAACGATACCCCCGCGGTACTGCGCAAGTATGGGAGCGCCTATATCGGCAAAAATTCGCACCAGGCTTTTTCCCATTGGGACTTTGCCGCCCCGCCACAATCGGAGCTGGCCGCCGTCAACCAGTTTTTCGATGTCGGCGTAACCCCCGGGGAGAATCAAACGCTGACTCACTCGCTCTCGACCGTCGTCATCGGCCCGGATGGAAAGATCGTGAGTTGGTATCCGACGAACGACTGGAAGCCGGAGGATGTCCTCAAGGATCTGAAGCAAGCGCTTGCGGCGGCCGGGGGACGGGACGCGGTATGATTCTCCTCAAGCTATGATTCTCGTCATAATGGGTGTGACTGCTTCCGGCAAAACCACGGTAGGCAAGCTGCTGGCTGCGCAAACAGGCTGGCAGTTTGCCGAGGGCGATGACTTTCATTCCGAAGCCAACCGCAGCAAAATGCACCGCGGCATTCCCTTGAATGACGAAGATCGCGCGCCTTGGCTGGCGAGCATGCATTCCCTGCTGCTTGGCTGGCATCAGAACGGGACCAGCGGCATCCTCGCCTGCTCTGCGCTCAAGCAGAGCTACCGGACAATTCTCTCCGAGCAGATTCCGTCCGCTGAGATCCGCTTCGTCTTGCTCGAAGTGCCCCGGGAGGTGCTCGAGGATCGCCTCCGGCAGCGGAAGGGCCACTACATGAATCCCGACCTGCTGCAGAGTCAATTGGATATCTTGGAAATGCCCTCCTGCGCGATCATGGTCTCTGCCGATAAGCAGCCTCATGCGATTGTTGAGGAGATCCTCGGCCAACTCGCGGCAAAAGCGGAGAAGGCCGCTCCTTAGCCGGGGAACTCATCGGCCAGCGGTCGCTTCGAAGCGTCTGACCTGTTCTCGCAGACCATCCTCCATAAGGCTGATGCGCCTGATCCTGGGCGCGGAAAATCCCTGGCGAGCCGGCCAGCGGCCTTTGCCTTGCTGCGATGCCCCATCCCGCATACAACACGATAGGTTGTAACCCACTACACTGGATGCAGCGTCCAGCGATAAGTGGATTCAGGTCGAACTCGGAGGAAGTGATTCAAAATGGCGAAATTGACTGTCTTTTTTGGTATTGCTCTGATCGTTCTTGGTGGGGTGAGCTTCGTTTTAACCGGGAATAAGTTTCCTACGTCTCTCATTCCCGCGGCGTTCGGGATCGTGCTGGCTATTCTGGGAAAGATGGCGGAGACGCCGGTGGCGAAGCGGCGGATGCTTTTTATGCACATCGCTGTCACCGTCGGGCTCCTCGGCTTTCTGGCAACGGCGTCCTCGCTGGTGTCCTTTGTCGAGCTTGTCAAAGGCAAGGTCTTCCTCTATCCGGCCGCAGTGGAAGAAAAAGCAGCCATGGCCACCCTTACGCTCATCTTTGTAATACTCTGCGTGCGTTCGTTTATTTCGGCCCGACGCGCCCGGGTCTAGGAGAGTTCATCTTTCATGAGTTTGCGAACCAGCGCCGGCGGCGGCATCTCTGTACGTGCTGAGAGGACCTCCATGCGTTCCAGCGGACGCTCCGGGGAGCCCGAGCCGGAGCGGCGTAAACCAAAGCTGCGCAAGGTTTTACCTGAGATCTGGACGCTGGTCTCCCCGCGCAAGGGGCTGCTGGCGTTCGGTTTTCTGCTCATGGTTATCAACCGGGTTGCGGGCCTGGTGCTTCCCGCATCGACCAAATACCTGGTCGATAACATCATGGTCAAGCATCAGGGTAGACTTCTGCCTTTCCTGGTCGGGACTGTTCTTGTCGCCACGGCTATTCAGGCCGTGACCTCCTACTCGCTCACCCAGCTGCTCTCGAAGGCCGCGCAGCGTCTGATTGCCGACCTGCGGATGCAGGTGCAGCAACACATCGGAAGGCTCTCGATTACGTTCTACGATTCCAATCGCACCGGGGTTCTGGTCTCCCGGATCATGACGGATGTCGAGGGCGTGCGAAATCTGATCGGAACGGGCCTGGTGGATTTCACCGGCGGAGTTCTCACCGCGGTGCTCGCGTTTTTCTTCCTCATGCGCATCAGCGCGAGCATTACCCTGATCGCCTTCGGGTTCATCCTGGCTTTCGTGCTGGTGCTGCGGAGGGCGTTCAAGGTCATCCGTCCAATCTTTCGCGAACGCGGGCGCATCAGCGCCGAGGTTACCGGGCGCCTGACCGAATCTCTCGGCGGTGTTCGCGTGATCAAGGGCTATCACGCAGAGGACCGTGAAGCCGGAGTCTTTGCCGCCGGGGTGGAGCGCCTCTATGGAAATGTAGTCCGCTCGCTCACTGCAACGTCGCTGCTCTCCCTCGCCTCGACGGCGATCCTCGGCATCGTGGGCGCGACCGTGATGCTGCTGGGAGCCAGGCAGGAGATGGCGGGCAAGATCACGATGGGTGACTACTTCACCTACACGATGTTTTTAGCGTTTATGGTCGCGCCGGTCTTTCAGGTGGTCAACGTGGGCACGCAACTCACGGAAGCCGTAGCCGGCCTGGACCGGACGAGCGAGGTTCTGGCGGAGTCGCAGGAAGACGCCGACCCCAACCGCAAGGTTGCCCTGAAAACGATCCAGGGAGACGTGCGTTTTGAGGACGTGCGGTTTTCCTATGAGCCGGACAAGCCGGTGCTGCATGGAATCTCATTTCATGCCAGACCGGGTACGGTGACCGCTCTGGTTGGATCTTCGGGGTCAGGAAAATCGACGATCATCAGCCTCATCTGCGCCTTTCACAAGCCTGATTCGGGCATTGTCCTGGTCGACGGGATCGACCTTTCTACCGTGCAGCTCAAGAGCTATCGAACCCAGCTAGGGGTTGTCTTGCAGGAGTCCTTCCTGTTCGATGGAACGGTTCGAGACAACATCGTCTTCTCCCGGCCGGATGCCACCGAGGAAGAGTTCCTCTCCGCCTGTATGATCGCGCGGGTGGATGAGTTCGCTGAGCGGTTTCCGGATGGATACAACACGGTCGTCGGCGAGAGGGGAGTCAAACTCTCGGGGGGCCAGAGGCAGCGGCTGTCGATCGCGCGGGCTATTCTGGCCGATCCACGCATTCTGATTCTAGATGAGGCGACCTCTTCGCTCGACTCCGAATCAGAGGCGATGATTCAGAACGGGCTCGCCTATCTGATGCAAGGGCGGACCACTTTTGTGATTGCGCACCGGCTCTCCACCATTCGCCGCGCCGATCAGATTCTCGTGGTAGAAGGAGGATCGATCGTGGAGCGCGGCACGCATGATTCGCTCTACGCGCTCGAAGGCCGCTACCATGACCTCTACACCCGCCAGCATGGTCTTGAATCCAACCGCTTTCTCGCTCCCGGCGAGGGCGAGAAGATGTTCGAGGAGTTGGAAGACTGAGGCTTCCCACTCCGGCCGGCGGAGATCGAAAGCACTCCTTTCTTTCTATTGGGTGCGCCACTTCAGCAGCGGGAATACGCTACTGTAACTGTCTGTCCAGGTCTTCAGATCCGTGCGCCTCGACAGAGGGATGGCGCCCGCCATCTCCGGCAGCCTTAGAAATGCCTGATTCGCTGTTACCAGGACCCAATCGGTGGAATAGAAGCCGTTCTGTTCATCGGCATGGGTATCGATCGCCACCGCCTCAAGCCCGGCGTCTCGCGCGATGGCCGCCACCACGGGCTCCAGATCGATGAAGCGGTTGGATACGTGGAAGGCGATGATCCCATCGGGCTGCAGGTGCCTGCGATACAGGGCAAGCGCTTCTTTCGTCAGCAGGTGCACCGGAATGGCATCGCCGGAGAATGCGTCCACGGCGATCACGTTGAAGTGTTGCGGACTCTGAGCCGACATCGATACGCGCGCATCTCCCAGTGTCACGCTGGTATCGGCCTTGCTGTCGCGCAGATAGGTGAACCAGGATCGGGCGAGCCGTTCCACCAGGGGATTGATCTCGTAGAAGCGGATCACATCCCCGGGGTTTCCATACGCGGCCAGCGTTCCAGTTCCTAGTCCGATGACCCCTACCCGCTTGGCGGCGGTGCCGCAGCACAGGCGCATGGCCAGCCCAACGCCGGAATGAGGGGCGTAATAGGTGAGAGGCTGGTCCCGATACTCGGGCGCAAACCATTCCGCGCCATGTTCAATGGTCCCATTCAAGAGCTGCCGGTCGGTGTCGGCTTGCGGCGGAAGATTCGACTCTCTCACCCGAAGCGTTCCGTAGAAGTTGCGCACCAGCGCCACAGCATCCTCGTTATATTGCTGCACCTGCGCATGCACCACGACGATGGCGCCCACCGTCCCCGCGGCCCAGATCAGGCGCGGGCCCCAGCCATCTTTCCAGGAGGCGGCGACGCCGATTAAGGCGACCACCAGGAGCGTGCATGCCAGGTCATAATTCGCGTCCAGGACCAGAGGAGCTACTACCCCGACCAGCATCGTCCCGGCCGCGCCCCCGGCCGCCGTGCAGAGATAAAACCGTGTCAATGACTCCGGCCCGGGGCGCCGGGTATAAAGCTCACCGTGCAGGAACCAGCAGACCACAAAAAGCCCAATCAAAAAAAGCGGGAGGCTGATTTCGATGGGAAAGAGCTTGCGAATGTCCAGGAGAGCGTAGCCCATCAGCGCCAGCGCCAGGAGAGCCGCGCGCAGGACGACCGAACGCACATACCAGGATCCCTGAAAAACCAGAATGAAGGTGGTCAGGTAGAGGGCAAGGGGAGGCAGCCACAGAAGTGGAATGGCGGCGATGTTCTGGCTCAGATGGTTGGTCACCGCGGTGAGCATCATGCCGCCGCCCATCGCCAGAATGAGCCACATGGCCGGGCCGTTGAGCCTGGAAGCCGGGCTCGCCTGCTGTGCAGCCGTGCCCGGCGCGAGAGCCTGCGCTACCGCCGGGGATTCAACCATGGTGCGGGACCGGCCGGCCCACGCGATTGCGCCGCAGCTCACCGCGAAGAGGAAGAAGGCGGGGGTCCAGAGGGACGTCTGCTGATGCATGGTCATGTGGGGCTCGAGGACGATCGGGTAGCAGACGAGTGCCAGCAGGGAGGCGAAGTTCGAGAGAGAGAACAACCTGTACGGCCGTTCTCCGGGAAAGGACTGGGCGAACCAGGCGGTCATCAGCGGCGTCGTTGCGGAGAGAGCGAGGCAGGGAACTCCGATCACGGCCGTGAGAATCCAGAAGACGGTCAGTGCCGGATGGTAGCTGGCCGATGCTGCGTGCGGCTTAAGCTGCACGCCCAGCATCAGCAGAGCGGCGATCAACAGGAGAACATGGACGTCTGCCTGCCGCGCGGGGCTCAATTTGGAGGAGAGCCAGTGGGCATAGAGGTAGCCGAAGAGGAGCACCAGTTGAAAAAAGACCAGGCAGCTTGTCCAGACCGCGGAGGAACCGCCAAACGCGGGGAGCAGTTGCTTGGCCACCATCGGTTCCACCAGGAAGAGCAGAAACGCGCTCAGGGAGATCGTCAGGGCGTATAACCAACGGACCAGGCTCATAGGGGTATTGGGAAGCTATGGTACATCCGGGCAGAGTATCTTCGTCCACTCGGCTTCGAAGAGAGGCACGCACTGTGAATGCTCCTTTGAGCGCAGCCGTCACACTCCCGGTCTGCCGGAACTGTGTTCCGGTCAGGGAATCGCTCCCCGGCCACCCGAGCAACATAATTCGTCGTGCTGCGTTTATACGGATGGCAAGCGGGCGGCATGGAAGAACAGTTGCCGGTAACCCGTGCCTTTTGTTGTACGGCTGGATTCGGGAAGCAATTCCCGGTGGAGGATAGGAAAATGCGCATACTTGGCAGAGCTCGTGCTCTACTCTTCTTGTTTTTGGTCTCCCTTTTGCCAGCGGCCTCGTTTGGCGGGGTGTTTCTTTCAGTTACGGTAGCGCCACCGCCGCTGCCCGTTTATGCCCAGCCGGTGTGCCCGGGTGATGGGTATCTTTGGACGCCAGGCTATTGGGCCTACGGACCGGCAGGCTACTACTGGGTCCCCGGCGCCTGGGTGATGGCTCCGCGGCCAGGGCTGCTTTGGACCCCTGGATATTGGGGCTTCGCCGGAGGGGTTTATGCCTGGCATGCCGGGTATTGGGGACCTCACGTAGGCTTCTACGGCGGTGTGAACTATGGATTCGGGTATGGTGGGTTCGGCTTCTACGGAGGCCGATGGGAGGGCAATCACTTCGCCTACAATACCGCCGTTCTGCATGTGAACACCGCTGTTGTTCACAACACCTATGTGGATCGCACGGTCATACGCAATACCACGGTGATCAACCGCACCAGCTTTAATGGTCCCGGAGGAATCGAAGCCCGTCCGAGAGGTCAGGAGTTAGCTGCGCAACGCGAACAGCATTTTGGGGCCACCAATGCCCAGATGTCGCACGAGCGCTCCGCCAGCTTCAACCGGGCGAACTTCGCAAATCGGGGCGGACCGAACGGCGGCAACAACTTCCAGCATGAGAACCGGAACAACTTCCAAAGGCAGAACGGAGCAGCCTTTCACGACCGGGGAAACGCGGCGGTGCATGAGAATGCGCCTCGCAACGAGCGCCAGGGCGGCAACCAGCGCTATTCAGGCGATGGCCGGGACCAGCACGGAGGCGGGCGGCAGTTCCGCTGAGATCGACGCCCACTCCGCTTCGGGCGGCCGTCCGGCCATCGGGCAGGCCGCCCACGAATGGAGGATCGCGGCCTTCAGGCGAGGGTTGCGATCCCGGTCACCTGGAGATCCAAAAGTCCCGTTTAACGATGGAGCAGCTCGCGGTAGAGCGAGATCGTCTGGTCGGCAATCGTGCTCCAACCGAACATCGCTTCGACTCGCTGCCGGCCTGCGGCTCCAAAACGTAGGCACCTCTCGGGGTCCATGAGGAGCTCGGTCACCTTTCCTCCGAGATCTCGTGCAAATTGGTCTGAATGGCTTGGGAATCCGGTCTGCGGGTCCTGCTCGAAAGGCACCAGCAGACCGGTCTCGCCATCGACGACGACCTCCAGAATGCCTCCGGTCGCGCTGGCCACCACCGGCACCTCGCAGGCCATGGCCTCCAGGTTGATGATGCCGAAGGGCTCATAGACGGAGGGGCAGCAGAAGACGCGCGCATGGCTGTAAAGCTGGATCGTCTCCGGCTTAGAGAGCATCTGCTCAATCCAGATCACCCGGTGATTGGAGCGGCGCGCTTCTTCTACCTTCTGACGCATCTCGTCGGCAATCTCTTTGGTATCCGGCGCGCCGGCGCAAAGGACCACCTGGGTATCGGGGGGCATGTAGCGTATCGCGTCCACAAGATGGGTGACACCCTTCTGCCGCGTGATCCGGCCGACAAAGAGAACATAAGGCCGGGCGGGATCGACGCCGTGTTTCACGAGCGCGGAGGTTTGCGCCGTCTTCCGGTATTCCGCGAGATCGATGCCGTTGTAGATAACGTGCACACGCTCTGACGGAATCGGATAGGCCCGAAGAATATCGTTCTTCGTGCCGTGAGAGACGGCGATCACTGCATCCGCATCGAGGATTGCGGTTCTCTCCATCCACGAGCTCATCGCGTAACCGCTGCCCAGTTGTTCAGCCTTCCATGCACGAAGCGGCTCCAGGCTGTGAGTGGTGAGGACGAAGGGGACGCCATACAGCTTCTTGGCAAGGAATCCGGCCATGGAAACGTACCAGGTATGGGTGTGGACCACGTCGCACCCATTTAGAGCCTTCACCTGCGTGAGGTTCAGGCTCATAGCCTCGAGAGCGGCTTTAAATCGCTCCTGGGTACCATGGGTAATCTCGCCCCACGGCTCCTGGCCGCGCACATGCAGGTCTCCGCGGTCCAGTTGCTGCTTGCCCCAGCAGTGCACCTCCACGGAGATCTTCTTGGCCAATTCGCGGCTCAGGTACTCGACGTGAACGCCGGCGCCGCCATAAACGTGCGGCGGGTACTCTCGCGTAAATAGCGCTACTTGCAAGGCGGGTCCTCCGGAAAAACTCTCCCAGCAACTTTAGAGCATTTCTTCACCGGACGCAGGGGAGCCCGGAGCGCCTGAGTCGTCTCTTCGGTTTAGAGTAGTACGTGCATGAACAACAAGATGAGTCGACGTTTGTTCCTGGCGGGGCTCTCCGCGCTGCCGCTTGCCGTCCGCTGGTCCTTCGCCTCCGCCACGAAGTCCAACCTCATGTTCGCCGGAACCTATACCAACAAGGGATCCAGCAAAGGGATCTATGCGTATCGCTGGAATCCGGCGAGCGGCACGTTGGAGTCGCTCGGCCTGGCGGCGGAGACGAGCAATCCGACTTTCCTGGCGATCTCCCCGGACCAACACCACCTTTACGCCGTCAATGAAGTAGGGGTATACAACGGAGCGAAGACCGGATCGGTCTCGGCCTTCTCCATCGACCATGCCTCAGGCAAGCTGACGCTGAAAAATGTTCTCCCGACCGATGGCGGCGGCCCTGCCCATCTCGCGGTGGATCATACCGGCAAGTCTGTAATCGTAGCCAACTACGGAGGCGGCAGCATCTCTTCCTACGCGGTCCAGGCCGATGGATCTCTTCAGGGACCGGTCTCTCACTTCCAGTTCAGCGGCCATGGACCAAACCCCGAACGGCAGACCACACCTCACGCCCATTGCGCCACGGTCTCTCCGGACAATCGCTTCGTTCTGGTGAATGATCTGGGTCTGGATCGCGTCTGGGTCTTCCGTCTGGATGCCGCCAAGGGAACGCTCACCGCGAACACTCCTCCGTTTTACGAGTCGGAACCAGGTGCGGGACCGCGGCATTTTGCGTTTCATCCCAACGGCAAGTGGGCCTACTCGGTGAACGAGATGGGCAGCAGCGTGGATGCGCTCGCCTGGGATAGGAGCAAC
>DASYYO010000068.1:0-9503 GCA_035933805.1 Acidobacteriaceae bacterium
GCTTCCGCCGGCGAAATCTGTATTCAAAGACCTGTCCCCGCGCTAGACTACTCACCAATCTTATGAAAAAGCTTGCGAGTCTCCTGCTGGCCTGTTTTTTCGCTGCATCCACAGCCTCGGCTCAATACAAGGCTGTCAATCCGCAGGTCTCGAAGATCGTCTCCGAGGTCTCCCAGGAGAGGATCACGGAGACGCTCCAACGGCTGGAGGGGTTCGGCACCCGCAATCTTGGCTCTTCGCAGAGCGATCCCAATCGCGGCATCGGGGCGGCTCGGAAGTGGATCTACGAACAGCTTCGCAGCGATAGCCCGCGCCTGGAGGTGAGTTACGATCAGTACCGCGTCAAGAAAGACACCTCGCCCGGCTCGCGGATTCCGCAGGATGTGGACTTATACAACATCGTGGCGGTGCTGCCTGGCACCGTCAACAAAGACCAGCGGATCATCGTCAGCGCGCACTACGATACGGTGAACCTGACCGGGACGGCGCCCGGGCGGCCCGGAGAACCGCCGCGGCCGGTGATCGACCCGAACATCGATGCGCCGGGCGTTACCGACGACGGCAGCGGCGTGGCCTGCGTGATGGAACTGGCCCGGGTGATGAGCCAGTATCGGTTCGAGAAAACCATCGTCTTCATCGCCTTCGCAGGCGAGGAGGAAGGCCTCGTCGGGAGCACGCTTTACGCGGCCAGGGCGAAGTCGCTCGACCAGAAGATCGAGGCTGTGCTGAACAATGACATCATCGGCAGCGATGTGGGCGGAGATGGCCGGATGGAGAATCGCAGCGTAAATGTCTTCAGTGAAGATCCCATCGACTCTCCGTCGCGGGAGATCGCACGATACGTCAAGGAGGTCGGCGAACGCTACGTTCCCTACATGACGGTCGATCCGGTCTTTCGCGCTGACCGTTTCGGGCGCGGAGGAGATCACAGCCCGTTGAACGCGGAAGGCTTCGCCGCAGTGCGAATCACGACTCCGGTAGAGAACTTCAGCCATCAGCATAGTGCGACGGATACGTTTGCCAACACCTCGCCCGGATTGACGGCCCGCATCACGCAGGTGAATGGCGCAGTTGCGGCGTCGCTCGCCTGGGCCCCGAAATCGCCGGAGACCACCGACACAACCGAGGTCGACGGGCGTAAGGTGACCACGCTGCTGCTCTCCCGGGGAAAGTCGCGCTATGATGCGCTGCTCAGGTGGAAGAACCCGAATCCGGAGCCGGACCTGGCCGGATACGTGGTGCTGATGCGGGCCACGACGGCTCCCTTCTGGGAGCGCGAAGTCTATGTCGGCAATGTCAACGAGTACCTGATTCCGGACGTCTCGATCGACAAGTACGTCTTCGCCGTGGCGGCAGTGGACAAGAACGGCGACGAAAGCCTGGCGTCGGCCTATGTACAGACTCCGCATCCCATCCTGAAAATCGCTACGTATTAGGTATCGGCGTTTCGAAGCGAGAGACGGCTCTCCTCATTCCGACTGAAAAGCCACGCGCCGATGCGTACTTACGCCAATCAGCTGGCTGACGGCAAAATCCGCCTCCTGCCTCGCTACCGCCGGTCGCAAAGGATAACTGGACATATGGCCTTGATCAGAGAGGCAACGGATCAGGATGCGAGCGCAATTGCTCATGTGCATGTAAAGAGCTGGCTGACGACATACGCAGGAATCGTTCCGGAAGACTATCTTGCGAGTCTGAACGAGGCCGAACGTACTCTCGTATGGCGAGACTGGCTTGCCCGTGACATCCACTCTTACGTTGCCGAGCTGGACGGAAGAGTTGTTGGCTTCGTTTGCGGAGGCCAAATACGCGAGCCGTTGCCGGGATGCGATGCTGAATTGTTTGCCATCTATCTGCTCGATCGAGCCCAGGGGCGGGGGCTGGGGACAGCCCTGCTGCGAACGCTCGCGGATTCCTTAAAAGCGAAAGGCTTCAAGAGCATGGCCGTCTGGGTGCTTGAACGAAATCCGGCGAGACATTTCTATCAGAAATCGGGCGCTTCGCTCGTGGCTGCCAAAGAGATCGAGATTGGAGGCGTGCTCCTTCGAGAGGTCGCCTTTGCGTGGCCCGACCTGGCAAAGATTCCATTGCCCCTCTCATTCAGCCCCCGGAAGGCTGCTTCTCCGAAAAGATGAGTCATATGGCCGTTGGCTCCATTGACGGCCTCCAACAAACTTTCCTCCGATTGCATTCCGGAGAGCGCCCCGGCGCAGGAGAATGTTCCGCTCTCGCGGTTGCGGTCACCGAAAGTATGCGATTTGTTGACTCGCCATAGCCGGGACCCCTGCCGCCTCAGGCGCGCCGCCCCGGCTGAATTGACTGTGTAAAGGACTGCGGGTTCTTGCGTCTGCTATCGCGCCCAGGGAACGGCGGGAGAGCCGCGCGAGGGCTCTTCCGCGCGGGCAGAAGAGAATATTTTTTTATGGAAGATCAATCGAGACGTTGCTAGGCTCGCGGCGAAGCAAGGTATAAGCTCCCAAGAATCGCGCCGAAGTTATAGCTTTCAGGCACTTTGACGATTCCTCTCTCGATCCGCCGCGGGGTGCGAAGTTCAGGCGACGCTGCGCCAGCCAAGCACGGGAGCTGCTAGTTCCTATAGCTAACCAATCGATAACTTGGACTATCTCACTAACTGAGCCGCAATCGTAGGACGTCCGCTACCGGATGCGGCCATCATCGGATTCAAGATCATCGGATTCAAGATCAGGGGATTCAAGATCAGCAAAGCAGATTATGAGTATCATCGAGCGGCCATGTCGCATTCCGGACGAACCCTCACCTCTAAAGGAGTAAACGGGTCATGAAGTCATATGGAAAGACTCTTACGCTTGCCACGGCTATCTTAGCTCTGCCGCTGTGCACCTTGCCTTCCTACTCCGCCAGCGCGCAGAGTTCGAGCTCACAAGCGACCGCGCCAATCCGCGGTCATCGAGAGGCAGCCAAGATGGTGCCGGCCAATGCGGAATTAATGCGGACGCTTGACGCCAAGAAAGACCAGCCGAACGCTGAGATAAAAGCCAAACTCAGAAGCAAGGCCACTTTATCGGACGGAACGGTGCTGCCCTCGGGAACGATCCTGATCGGACACGTCGTCCAGGACGATATGCAGGTGCATGGCATGTCAAAGCTTGCGCTCTGCTTCAACGAAGCTCACCTGAAGAATGGCAAGACCGTTCCCGTCAAGGCTACGATCGTCAGCATCTTCCAGCCTGGAATGGACGAGACTGGGGCGTATCCAACGGTGGCAGGCGACCAGGTTCCCAATAGCTGGAACGATGGAACCCTGCAGATCGATCAGATTGGCGTGATTCCCGGCGTCGATCTGCACAGCAGGATCGCCAGCAAGAACTCGGGGGTCTTCGTCTCCACCAAAAAAGATGACATGAAGCTTGACCAGGGCAGCGAGATTCAGCTGGCCATCGGACCGCAGATGAGTTCATCGAGCAGCGTGTCGAGCTCGGGCCAGAGTTAGTTCAGAGGGATCAATTTAACCCGCTCGTCTTCTGCTCATTCCAGGCATTGGCGCCTACTCCGGGCAGCAATGCATTCGCGAGGAGAAAGGCAACTGCCCTTGGTCTCTCATCAGTCTCTCATCCCGCGCGGAGCCGTTCCGCTCGGGATGAGAGACCGCAATAGCTGACGCCCACTGCGGCTTCTTTTCCATCGGGTTGGCTTTCATGGTGCGCGGACAGCAACCAGGCGCGTTAGCGGAGAAGCTCTTCTTCCGGTTCGATGTGCACCATGACGGCGGAGACCCGGGCCACGCGTTCGAGTACCCTGTCCTCGACATCATGGGCGATGTTGTGCCCTTCGCGGACGGTCAGATCCCCGCGCACCACCACATGGAGGTCCACGTAGTAGCGAAATCCCACCTTGCGGACAAAGCACTTCTCCAGGCCGAGGACGGCGGGGACCGCCTTGGCGACTCCGCGAACGCGCTGTTCTACGTCGGGAGAGGGAGCCGTATCGAGCAGCTCGGCCAAGGGATTGCGAAGCTGCCGCCATCCTCCGAAGATGATGACCGGCGCCGCGCATAGGGCGGCCCAATCGTCGGCGGTCGGGTTACGGCTCCATATCGCAATCGAGATCCCGATAAAGGCGAAGGCGGAGGTGATGGCATCGCTGAAGTGGTGCCAGGCATCGCCCTTCAAGGCAGTGCTGTCGATCTTTCGATTCACCCGCCAGACATAGCGCGAGAGCAGCGCCTTGATCAGCATGACCGAGAGAAGGACGCCCAGCGTGTAGGCGTGGGGAACGGGATGGGGGGTGCGGATCAGGGCTACGCTCTCGGCGGCAATGGCCAGGCCCGCGGCAATCAAGGCGATGCCGACGATGACAGCGGCAATCGGCTCCGCCTTCCCGTGGCCGTAGGGATGATCCTCGTCGGGAGGCTTGATGGCAAACCGCAGTCCCAGGTAGACGACCGACGAGCTGACAACGTCGGAGAAAGATTCGATGCCGTCGGCCACCAGAGCGAAAGAATGCCCGATGACGCCGGTCGCGAGCTTGAGCAGCGCCAGAAAGCAATTGGTCACAATGCCCACGAGGGAGGACCGCATACCGCGCTCAACCATCTGCTCTGTGGTCCGCTCTGCCATCGGATTCGTCTTCACCGCAGGTGCTACTGTCATTGGCCGGGTCCCGTTATTCTAGAGCATTCGCCGGGCTACGCCAGAGCGCCGCTTTGCGGCAGGAGGGAGCCCGCTCTCAGGAGAACCTCCCGGTCCGGTCATGGGCTTTCTTCCGCTGGGCTCGGAGAAGCCTTTTTCATCTCCTCCCAATATAGACGCGCCTGAGCCCTGCCTGAGCAGCGCACCCCCAACAAGACGTGGTTTTTACCCGAGCAAGTGACCTTTGCCGGTTTTTTGTGAACCCCGGCTTGCCCGGTTCGGGAAATCCTCACTAGACTTGATCAGGAGGATTGATTTGCTGCGCTTTTTGAAGGTAGCTCTGGCTCTGGAGCTCTCCGCGGTGGTTTTCTTGTCGGTGATGATGGGCCAGTTTTTTTATCACGCTTATGTGACCTCGAGCAGAGAGCACCTGCCTGTAGCGTTTTTGGCGGCGCTGGTGATGCTGGTGCTCGGAACCCAGCAAACGGCGATGTCGTTTCGCCGGGAGAAGGTGCGCGCCGCCTCCGGAGTGCAGGGCTATGGAACCGCACGAGTGCGGGTGGCATACACCACGCTGGTGGCGCTGCTCTTTGTGGCCGCCTCCGTGCTCATGATCATCCTCCGCCATCATCTTGGCTGAGAGACGCAACGGTTGCGGACGATCCCGTTCCCAAAATTTGACGCCGGGTACCCCCCGAAGGCCCTTCGCCGGATCCGTCCGCTGGGTTCGCCACGCGCGCCCGGCTGCGGATCAAAAAAAACAACGAAGCCATCACGACCAAAGTCACGGTGGCTCCGTTGTCCGAGGAGGGTTGCTGCATTCTGGTGGGTTCGTGACCCCGCCAAACGAAGCAGTCGATGCTTCGTTTAATGTAGACAGATTTCCGTCCGACAAAGTTTCGGGCAGCGTGATTTTTTACATTCCCAAGATGGTCTAAAGGCAAGTCCGATGGCAAGGTCGTGGCTCACATCGCAGAGAACAGAAGACAGCGAACTTACGGTGATCGATTATCGACATTCAGAAGCAGCGAAGGCGCGGGGCCTCCAGGAGTCTTCTTCGATTCCGGCTGCGCGTAGGACACGGGAATGGAAGCCTGCGGACTCCGAGCCTCGGCGCACTCCGTTCGGATTCAAGGCATAATGGCCTCTGTGCCTCGCCATTTTTCGACCTCCCGGGCCACCCGGTTCCTGTGGACCACCCGATTCCGGACAGCACTGAGTGGGATGCTCGCCATCTCCCTCGCAGCCGCCGCCAGCGGCTGCCAAAGCCACGACTTTCCTACCTATCCGGCGAATTATCGGGAGTATGCCTATATCTCCAACAGCGGAAGCAATACGGTCACCATTCTGGATGTCGTGAACATGCGCCAGGACCGGGTGCTGGCCGTGGGCCGGGATCCCAGCGGCGTCGCTGCCAATCCTCTGCGGCAGGAGGTCTACGTCGTCAATACCGGGAGCGGCACGATCTCGGTCATCGATGCCCGCACGAACAAGGTCGCTGGCGTCATCGGCGTCAATCGCCAGCCCTACTCGATCGACGTTGACGTCCGGGGCCGCCGCGCCTATGTAGCCAATTCCGGATCGAACAACATCTCGGTGATCGACCTTGAGGCGCGCCGGCAGATCGGAGTTATCAGCGCGGGTGAGTCCCCGGGGCTGGCGCGCATCACTCCGGACGGCAACGCCCTGGTCATCAGCAACCGGGCAAGTGGAAGCGTGAGCATCGCCGATCCCCGGAGCTTTCTGGTCAGAAGCAGCTTCGACCGCTGCCCGGGAGCTACGGACATTGCCATCCTGCCGGACTCCAGCAAGGCACTGATCGCCTGCTCGGGCGGCCACCAGGTGATGGTGCTGGGGTTGGCCCATGGCCCCGGCCGGGAGCCCGCGGCTCCCGACCGGCTGCTCACCTTTCTCGACGTTGGAAAGACGCCGGTACAGATTGCCCTCAAACCGGACGGCGGCGAAGCCTTCGTTTCGAACTTCGACAGCGGAACTATCTCCGAGATCGCAACCCAGTCGAATGAGGCAGGCGGCGCTTCGCTGGTCGGCTACCATCCGGTCCGCGGGGTGGTGAGCGCAGACAACTCCCTGCTATACGTCAGCAACTTCAGCGCAGGCATGGTGAGCATCTACAGCATTGACGACGGCAAGCTGCTCACCCCGATCAAGATCGGCGAAGGTCCGGATGCCCTGGCATTCTCCGCCGACGGCCGGTTTCTGTTTGTGGTCAACGCGCAGTCCGGAGATGTCTCGGCTCTGCTGCTGCATTCCCAGCCCGCGCCTCCTTCGCTGATCACGATGTTCCCGGCCGGGAGCCGGCCATCGGGAATTGCCATCGCCGCGTTCCAGGCCCGCTAGCCGCGAACCCTTGAGTATCTCGGGGTTTCCGCATCTCTCCGTCGCTGTGACATTTCCCGATTTCCCTGCGGCGCAAAAGGCCAAGAGAGGAGGCGGATTGAGCCGCCGAAGCATCCCGCTCTCCTGCGCAAATTGATCCAGACCGGGGCGTTGCTGTACATTCGAAACCTGATATAGGAAAAGCATGGCAAACGCGAACGACAATCAGGTGGGAGAGATCCTTCGCGACCTGCGTGAGAAGCTCGGCCTCTCGGTACGTAGCTTGGCCTCCTCCTCCGGCTTCTCTCCAAGCTTTATCTCCCAGGTGGAAAATGGTCTGGCGTCGCCCTCCATCTCCTCGCTGGAGAAGATCGCGGCTTGCCTGAATGTCACGCTGGCTGAGTTCTTCCGCATCGGCGCGGGCAACGAATCCAGCGTGATTCGTGCCACGGAACGTCCCCGGTTGGAGAGCGGCTGGTCCAAGGCGCTGATCGAGAGCCTCGGCGTAGGCAGAGCCTCCAGACTGGAGCCCATTCTCATCACTCTCCATCCAGGCGGTGCCAGCGCCAAGCATTCTCATCCCCTCAATCGAGAGCAGTTTGCCCTCGTCATCTCCGGCAATTTGACCTTGTTTCTCGGCGAGACCGAGCACGCCCTGACAGAAGGCGATGCGGTCACCATCCTTCCAGACAAGCCCTTTCACTGGGTCAATACCTCGGAGCAGTCCGCCGAGCTGCTCTCCGTCTCGATCGCTCCTCTCTAGGTTTCCGCCTTTGCGCCCTCTTCCCCTGCAACAGAAAGGGCGCCGGGCGCTGTCTCGAAAGGTCTGCGGGGGTTCTTTTCCGTTCCGCGGGCATCTCGCCCGGCTTATCTGCAATCCATGCGGAAAGAAAGGTTTTCTGGGGCCAAATTCGGATGTTGAGCGTGCAGGACAGATGTAGAGCTGTTCACATCTACTATACACACGTCCAGTGCAGCCGAATAAGCATGTCCTGGCTGTAGCGTTCCCCCCACCTACCGTTCTTCCACCTTTACGATGTCCCGGCGATCTGCTCCGCTCTCTGGAGAACAGAGACGGAGGCGAAGTGCTGCCCGACGGGAGAGATCGGGTTGAGCCTGTGCCCTGCCTGTGGGTTTATCTCCAATCTGCTCAGGATCTCGCCGCGCGCCTGCGGAACCGATACAAGCTGCGAGGCAAGCAGATCATCGAGATCGGATCGGGGCGAGTTTTTGAAGCTGTTGAGTGCCCAGGGCGAGAATCACTGCACTGGCTAGGACCCAACCTTCGACGGCACGGGCAAGCAGTCTCCGGGCGTCAACTTTGTCCAGGACTATTACTCGGAGCGCCACGCAGCGGAGCGGGTGGACTTTGTCGCCTGCCGTCACGTGCTGGAGCACATTCCGGAGCCTCTTGTATTTCTCTCCGGGCTGCGACGCACGCTCTCGGGCCAGCCCGGCGTCACGCTGTATTTCGAGGTTCCGAATGCGCAGCAGAATGTTGGCAGGCTCCGGCCTTTGGGACGTGCTCTACCAGCATGTCCACTATTTCACCCCCAAGTCGTTGAGCGCTCTCTTCCGGCGCGCCGGCTTCGAGTTGATCGGAACCGGGTCGGCGTTCTTCGACCAACACCTTTCGATCGAGGCGAGGACGGGAGATGGGATCCATGCAGACGCTGCGCAAGCCTCTCCCTCGCAGTTCGGGATTAGCCGCCTGATTGCGGGCTTCCATCAGCGCTTTCATCAGACGGTAGCAAGGTGGAGCGCCCCTGCTGCGCAAGTCGATCTCAGGCAAGAGGCGCGTCGCGCTGTGGGGTGCCGGCGCCAAGGGCGTTACCTTTTTGAACGTGGTTCCGGGTGCGCGGCAGATCGATTCCGTCGTCGACCGGAATCCTCGCAAGCGGGGTATGTATGTTCCGGGGACGGGCCGGCGCATTTCCGCCCCGGAGGAGCTGGAACGGAATCCTCCCGAGCTGGTCATTACTCTGAATCCCGCGTACGTGGCGGAGATCCAGGCGATGCTCGCAGATCTCGGAGTTTCTGCTCAGGTGGTGAGCGATCCTGAGTCTCTCGCGATCCCCCCGGCAGAGAGCAGGCCATCGGCGCCGGAGGAAGAGAGCGCCCGCGCTTCTTAGGGCCGCCAGATCCGCGGACCGCGATTTACGCGCGCGCTTCGAAGACTATATTGAACGGCGTCTCCGCCGCTTTTTGAAAGCGCGTGAATCCTCCGTCGCGCACCAGTCTCTCGATCCTGGCCGGTCCGGCAAGCGCGCCCAGTCCCAGCCCCACCTCCTGCGACAAGGAGCATGGCACGCAGACCATCGCCGAGGCTGCGTAGTAGATGCGCCCGATCGGATTGAGGTTCTTCGCGGTCTCGTCGCTGGCTGCCGGCTCCACGATCATCCATGTTCCATCGGGCGCGAGAGAGGAGAGCACGTGCCGCGCCGCGCCCTCCGGGTCTCCCATGTCATGCAGGCAGTCGAAGAAGGCAACCAGGTCATAGTCTTCGCCGGGAAAGGACTTCGACGAGGCCACGGTGAAGGCGACCCGATCGGCAAC
>DASYYO010000134.1:0-8362 GCA_035933805.1 Acidobacteriaceae bacterium
GCATCACCAGTACACGGACAAGCCCGGCGACCCGCACTCTCCGCGCGACGGAAAGTGGTGGTCGCACATGGGTTGGATCCTGAACGGCTCCCTGCACAACAACAGCGCCATTCTGGAGCGCTACGCCCCCGATCTCATGAAAGACCGGTTCTACCGCTGGCTGAACGTCTATCATTGGCTTCCCGTCACCCTCCTCGGCTTGGTGCTGCTCGCCTTCGGCGGCCTGCCCTGGGTGCTTTGGGGAATCTTCTTCCGCGTGACCGCCGGCCTCCACGTCACCTGGCTGGTGAACTCCGCGACGCACATGTGGGGATCGCGGCGTTTCGAAACCCGTGACGACTCGCGCAACAACTGGTGGGTTGCCCTGCTCACCGGGGGCGAAGGCTGGCATAACAATCACCACGCCCACCCCGTCTCCGCCCGGCACGGTATGGCCTGGTACGAATTCGATCCCAACTATTGGGCGATCTGGACCTTCGAGAAACTCGGCCTCGCCACCAAGGTCAACGCCAAACGGGTCTAGGGATTCGCCATCCGTCCGAACGCCGCGATGCGCGGATTTGCCCCGCTTTCGCGCTCCGGCTTCGCTCTGCCTTGCAAAGCACCCTCCCCTTGCGCGCGGCTGTCCAGCTTCAGCCAGAATTCCGCCAGGAGACCATTCCCCAGGCGCGACAGAATAACGAGTCGCCCAGCCGGGTGTCTACCCGGACGGCCAAGTCCCGTATGCTCTCAGGAGGAGTTTTCATGCGCCTCCGCTTTCTCTCTCTGCTCTCCGTTGCGCTCTGTCTCTTTGCCCACGTCCCGTGCCTCACCGCGCAGTCCGTTCAGGAAGCCGTCTCCATCGACGCGCGGCAGCCTGCCCAGCCCTTCCCGCACTTCTGGGAGCAGATGTTCGGCTCCGGCCGCGCCGTGCTTAGCATGCGCGAGAGCTACCGCAACGACCTTCGCCAGGTTCGCCAGATCACCGGCTTCCGCTACGTCCGCTTTCACGCCATTCTCGATGACGAGATTGGCGTGTATGGAGAGGACCGTCAGGGAAAACCGATCTACAACTTCACCTATGTAGACGAGATCTATGACGGGCTTCTGGCCAACGGCGTCAAGCCCTTCGTCGAGGTGAGCTTTATGCCCAAGTTGCTGGCCGCCCGTCTCGATTACCATCCTTTTTGGTACCACCCCATCGTCTCGCCGCCGGCGGACTACGCCAAGTGGAGCGCCATGATTGAGGCCTTCGCCCGGCACCTGGTGGACCGCTATGGCATCGACGAAGTCGCGAGCTGGTATTTCGAGGTCTGGAATGAGCCGAACATCGACTTCTGGACCGGCCGTCCCGCGCAGGAGAGCTACTTCCAGCTCTACGACAACACCGCCCGCGCGCTCAAAACGGTGAGTCCGCGCATTCGCGTCGGCGGTCCCGCGACCGCCCAGGCCGCATGGGTCGATGCCATGATCGCGCATGCCGCGCAGAACAACATACCCCTCGATTTCGTCTCCACTCACGCATATGGAAACGACACAGCGATGGATATCTTAGGACATGCGGAGAACATCCCGCCGCACCAGATGGTCGCGGCCGCGGTCGACAAGGTCCGGCGGCAGATTGCCGCCTCCTTGCGGCCCGGCATTCCCCTGATCTGGAGCGAGTTCAACGCCACCTACATGAGCGAGACGGAGATTACCGATTCCGTCTACATGGGACCATGGCTGGCAAACACCATTCGCGAATGCGCCGGCAAGGTAGACATGATGTCCTACTGGACCTTCTCCGATGTCTTTGAAGAGCAGGGCGTGATCCAGAAGCCGTTCTTCGGAGGTTTCGGACTGATCGCCATCGACAGTCTTCCGAAGCCGGCCTTCAATGTCTTCAAGCTCCTGCACGGCTTGGGCGACCAGCAGATTCCTCTTCCCGACTCCCCGGGATCGAAGGATGTGCTGGCGACGAAGGCCAAGGATGGAACAGTCGTGCTGGCGGCGTGGAATCTGGTCGAGCCCGGCGTCTCCGCGCCTGCGAAGTCCATTCAACTCACGCTCGCCGGCGTGACCCCGGATGCGGCGATTCGCATCGACCGGGTCGACGCGGCCCATGGCAATGTGCTGGCGGCCTACGACAAGATGGGCCGCCCGCAGTACCCCACGGTGGAGCAACAGAGGCAGCTCCGCGCCGCCGCCGAACTGGGACCCTCCGAGAGAGGACGCCTGCACTCCGGCGCGTTGACCCTGGAGATTCCGCCCCAGGGCCTCGCCGTCGTTACGATTGCCGCAAAGCGCTGAGAGGCGGCGCAGAGGAGCAAACCGGCATCGTCCGCCCGGCTCCGTGCTGCGCCGCAGCAACAGCAAAGCGCTTTAGCTGATGCCCACCTGGTAGCGCGGCCAGAGCGGGCGGATTTCGTTGTGATCGATCACCGGCTCGGCGTCGCACTCCACCTCCAGCACCGTGACCGGGGAATCGGGCGCCTGGACAGGCAGGCCGGTAAATCTCAGGGAAAGGTCGTCCTGAGTAAACTGCACGCTCTGACCGCTCTTGAGCAGGCGCGCCGACTTTACCTTCATCTGCGCCCCGCCGACCGCAATCACAACCCCGGGTTGGAAGAACTTGAGCCACTGCGCCGCCGGAGTCTCGCCCGGCCAGAACCGCTCCAGCACATACAAGGTGTTGCCCCGCCGCGTGAAGTTCGTGTTCGCCGTCGCCCTCAGGTTTCCGCGGTCCGTCTCGTAGATCGCCTTCCCGTTGGTGTCCAGCCATCTTCCCACCGTCTCCAGAACCTCCACGGTGGCAGGAGGCACTGAGCCGTCGGGTTCGGGACCGATGTTCAGCAGATAGTTCCCGCCGCCACGGGCGCAGGTGGCCAGATTGTCCACGATCGTCTTGGGCGTCTTCCAGGAATCGTCTCCCCGGTTGAATCCCCAACTATCGTTCAGCGTCATGCATGTCTCCCACGCTCGTCCGGCTTCCGCCGCCTGGATGTGCTGCTCCGGCGTAGAGAAGTCCCCCGGCAAGCCATTGCGGTTATTCACGATGATCTCCGGCTGCAGCTCAAAGACCATCTGGTTCATCCGGTCGGACTCCCATTGCTCCGCAGTCAGCGGCCAGTCAACGTCATACCAGAGCACGTCGATCTTGCCGTAATTGCTCAACAGCTCGCGGATTAATCCGTGGGTGTACTCGACAAAGCGCTTGCGCGCCGCCTCATCCGTTTTACAGCGCGCTCCATCGGGATGATGCCAATCCATCAGCGAGTAATAGAAGCCCACTCGCAGGCCTTCGGCCCGGGCGGCTTCCACATACTCCCGGACGAGATCCCGGCCTGGCCCCTGTTTGGGCGCACAATAGTCCGTCAGCTTGGTGTCGAACATGCAAAAGCCTTCGTGATGCTTGGTGGTCATCACCATGTACTTCTGTCCGGCGCGGCGCGCCAGCCGGGCCCAATCCCGGGCCGCATTCGGCTTGGGATGAAAGTTCTTGGCCAGCAGCTCGTACTGCGGAATGGGAACGCCTTCCATCTCCATAGCCCACTCGTGCTGGCCCAATACGCTATAGAGCCCCCAGTGGATGAACATTCCGAACTTTGCCGCATGCCACCACGCCATCCTTTGCTCTCGCGTCGCGGCCTGTTTGCTTTGCGCATCCGAAGCCGAAGCGCCTGCAGCCTGGGCATGCAGCAGGGGCATTCCGATTCCGGGAATATTCGGCGCGGAGCCTGCGATCACCGCGGCCGAGCCGAGTTGCTTGAGAAGAGACCGCCTGGAAATCGCATCCTTCGTCATTGCCTTTTCTCCTTCGAGTAGTTCGGTTGAAATCAGCAGCGCGTCCGCGGAACATCCGCAACCCGCGGGCTGCCCCGGTTCGGAGCAAACAAAAGCGCCATGCAAATTAGGGGATCATTATGCTACAAAATGAAGCCTCTTGGATATTCTTCCTCCGTCAGACTCCGATTCGCGGCGCTTTTCTTCCCTTTCGCCGGACCCAAGAGAAACCGGGCCTGATTTCTGCTTGGGAAGGAGCGGCGGCAAAGGATTGCATAGGGTTGAAGGAATGGGTCCTCACCGGCAGGCAGAGAACGGCATCGGAGGGCAGTCGAAAGATTGAAAAACAAGGGGCGACACCGAGTCGTCAGGCGAGAGCCGCTACGGCGCGGTTTGACAGGAAGGAGCGCCTTCCACTCACGCGCTTTAGACCAGGATGCACTCCACGCCGCTACTCCGCAGCGCCTCCTGGGTCTCCGGGTCAAGATCCTTATCGGAAATAATGCGGTCGATCTCGTCCAGATCCGCTACGTGGATCATTGCATCGCGGCCGAACTTGGAGCGGTCGGCAACAATCACGACCATTCGCGCCGCCTTGATCATGGCGCGAATCGACTCCACAATCAGGCTGTTGGAATCGCTGATGCCCGACTTCGTCACGCCGCGGATGCCCATGATGAGAATGTCGGCCGAGACGCTGTTCAGCATGCGCTCGCAAATGGGTCCAAGTTGAACTCCCAGGCGGGGATAGAGATATCCGCCGGTCAACGTCACCTCCACCTGCTTCGAATCCCAGAACACTTGGGCTACGGGACTGGAGTTGGTAACAACCTGGATCGGGCGATCCGTCAGATTCCGTGCTACTTCGACGACGCTCGACCCGCCGCCCAGAATGACCGTCTGACCATCCTGGACCAGGGAGGCAGCCGATCTTCCGATCCTTGACTTCTCGTCATGAAAGCTGCCCGAGAGCCGGCCGAAGTCCAGCACCTCATCCCGGGTCTGGAGCGAGATGGCTCCGCCGTGGACCCGGCGCAGAACGCCCTTCCGCTCCAGCTCGATCAGATCCCGTCGAATGCTCGACTTCGATGCATCGAACTTCTGACACAAATCTTCGAAGTTCACGAACTCTTCTTTGGCAAAGAGCTCCTGAACCTTCAGGATACGTTGCGCCTGCCTCATGGCCTTAGATCATACATCGGGCCGTCCTTTCTACAAGATGGATTCTTATGATTGCTTATGAAGCAGGATGCATTTATAGTACCTTTGGCTTTAACAGGACTCATGCAAACTCTAACCACCGCATTCATTGCTTCCGTACTTCGCCGAGCCGTTCTGGAGTGCATCGGCAACAACGCTCCGGTTCTCGCCTCGGACGCGGAGGCTGCAGAACTCTTCAATTCGGCGGCGGCCCAGGCTCTGAAGGAGGAGATCGTCGCCGCAGGAAGAAAGCTCTGGCAACGGCAGTACGTGGACGGCAACGGCGGCAATATCTCTGTCCGGCTCACCGATGAGTACATCCTCTGTACTCCCACGTTGTGCAGCAAAGGGGACATGACTGCGGACGATCTCTCGCTGGTGGACCTGGAGAACCGGCAGATCTGCGGGGACCGGGCTCAGACGAGTGAGATTCTCCTCCACCTGGAGATCTACAAGGCCGTACCTACGGCCCGGGCAGTGATTCATTGCCACCCGCCCTACGCCACGGCGCACGCCGTCGCAGGAGTCATTCCGCGCGGCGATCTGATTCCCGAGCAGGAGGTATTCGTCGGCCCCCTGGCGCTGGCTCCGTATGAGACGCCCGGAACCATGGCCTTCGCCCGTACCGTTCTGCCCTTCGTCCAGGAGCACAACACCATTTTGCTGACCAATCACGGGGTGGTTTGCTGGGCAGACACGGTTGCCCACGCGGAGTGGTATGCGGAGGTGGTGGAAAACTACTGCAAGATCGTCACCATCGCCTCTCAGCTGGGAACGCCAATCCGGCAGATTCCAGCGGAGAAGATCCCCGGGCTGCTGGCCATGAAAAAGAAACTCGGCCTGCCCGATCCCAGGCTGGCGGAGGAATACGCCCGTCTCGGCGGGAACCATTCGCATGCGGGGCAGAGCACGGGTTCCATCGAGCGGCGCACCGCAGGCGCGGGACGCCATACTCCCCGCTCGGAAGAGGTGGACGAGCTGGTCGAGCGGCTTACCTCCCAGGTGCTGGCCCTGCTAGAAAAGAGCGAATGACCCCCACCGCTAACTTCATCGCGGCGGACCTCGGCGCATCGAGCGGACGGCTGATGGTCGGCCGGTGGAATGGCCGGCTTTTTTCGCTGGAGCCGTTGCATCGCTTTCCCAATACCGGCGTCCGGGCGGCGGGAAACCTGTACTGGGATGCGCTTGGAATCTGGTCGCACCTGCAGGAGGGGCTGAGCCAGTACCGCTCGCGGTACGGGGATTCACCGCAAGGCATCGGGGTGGATGCGTGGGGCGTCGATTTTGCCTTGCTGGATCGCGCAGGCCGCCTGGCCGGGAATCCATTTCACTACCGCGACTCGCGAACCAATGGAATGCCGCCCCTGGCCTTCGAGAAAGTGCCGGAACAGAAGTTCTTCTTCCAGACCGGTGTTCGAACCATGCAGATCAACACCCTCTTCCAGCTCTACAGCATGGTTCACGCCGGCGACCCACAGCTGGAGATCGCCGATGCGCTGCTGATGATCCCGGACCTCTTCCTTTATCTCCTCAGTGGAGAGCGGAGCATAGAGTACTCCGAGGCCACGACTACACAGATGTATTCGCCTTCCCAGGGAGATTGGGCGCGCGAGTTGCTTGGCTCCCTCGGCATTCCGCTGAAGATTCTCTCGCCCGTCGTGCAGCCGGGCACGCTCATAGGATCGGTTCGTGCGGATGTTCTGCGGGATGCCGGTCTGGGCTGCAGCTTCCCTGCCATCGCCGTCGCCTCTCACGACACGGCCAGCGCGGTCGCCGCAATTCCCAGCATGGACCGGAACAGCGCCTTCATCAGCAGCGGAACCTGGAGCCTGATGGGAGTCGAAATCGACGAGCCGAACACCTCGGAGGAAGCCTTCCGGCGCGGGCTGACGAATGAAGGCGGCGCGGACGGCTCCATTCTCCTGATGCGCAACCTCACCGGGCTCTGGATCATTCAGGAATGCCTGCGGCAGTGGGAGAAGGAAGGACACCGCCGCAGTTGGGAGGAGATTGTCTCCGCTGCTGCGCAAGCCGCGCCCTTCCCCGCACACTTCGATCCCAATGCAAAGGAATTTCAAAGCCCCGGGGATATGCCGAAAGCGATCCACGACTATTGTCTTGCGACCGGCCAGCAGCCTCCGCACACCGTGGGGGAGATCGCTCGCTCCACCTTCGAGAGCCTCAGCCTCTCCTACCGCTCGGTCTTGGAGTCGCTGGAACTGGTGACCGGCAGGCACATGGAGAGCATCCGTGTGGTTGGCGGCGGCTCGCTCAACGGATTTCTCTGTCAGATGATCGCGGATGCCTGCGACCGGCCGGTGATTGCCGGGCCGGTGGAGGCCTCCGCCTTCGGCAATATCATGCTGCAGGCTGTCGCTACCGGGCACCTGCAAAGCCTGCGGGCCGGCAGGGAGGCCCTTGCCGGCTCAGTGGAATGCAACTCATTCGCGCCACATCGAAGCGATGCGTGGGATGAAGCCTATTCACGGTTCAACGCAATCGCCCAGCGGCCTTAAGGCCGTTCGGGCAGCTGAGCCGGGGGCAATCTCACCCTCCTCGCCGCCCGATCGCTGTGAAGATTTCTTCCCGATGTTTCGACGCGGGTGGAAGAGCGCACATACACTCGGACCCGTCCCGAAGATCGGGTACGCATAAGGGAGTATGGAAATGGCAACGTATGCAATCCCGGTCCTGGAAGCCCCTCAAAAGGTTGAAAAGAATGAGGTCGTTCTCATCTCAAGCGGCGATCTGCGCCAATCCGCCAACAAGGTCTGCTGGGCCGCCCAGGCCGAGGTCGAACAAAAGCTCACCCGGGCGCTCGAGGCTGAGGGCTTCCGCGTGCGCCGCGCCCACCCCTACCGCGAAGACCTGGGACATGGCTTTATCTACAACCAGCGGATGGGCATGGATGTCTTCACCAGGATCGATCCGGACGCTCCCTTGATTGTGGCGGAAGCCGTCTGGCAATACAGCCATAACGTCTTCGCCGGACTTGCGAATCATCGCGGTCCGATTCTGACCGTGGCCAACTGGTCGGGGCAGTGGCCCGGCCTGGTCGGCATGCTGAACCTGAATGGCTGCCTGCGCAAGGGAGGTATCGCCTACAGCACGCTCTGGAGCAAGGACTTCGACGATGACTTCTTTCTCCGCGGACTGCGGCAATGGCTGAAAGAGCGCAAGATCGATCACGATTCCAGCCACGTACACGAGCTCGATCCCGGCAGTCTGCCTCAGGCGGAGCGGCAGCTCGGCACGGCGCTCGCGCGGCACCTCAAGGCGCGCAAGGCGATTCTCGGCATCTTCGATGAGGGCTGCATGGGCATGTATAACGCCATCGTGGAAGACTATCTGCTGAACCCCGCCGGCGTTTATAAGGAGCGCCTGAGCCAGTCCGCGCTGGTAGCCGCAATGCGCGAGG
>DASYYO010000146.1:0-10121 GCA_035933805.1 Acidobacteriaceae bacterium
CAATCTGCTCAACGGTGCGATGATCCTGCCGCTGCTTCTGGTGATCGGCGGCATGAGCACATGGACTTCAGCGACCGTGAGCGTCCCGATCGAGATCCAGGAACATGCCCCTGTGGGTGTTACGAGTTAGAAAATGGCCGATGATCAGGCCCGCGCAGGCATGTCGCGAGTTGCACGGCGGCGGATCGCCTTTGGCGAAGATGCCGGTCGAGCGGTTGTTGCGCTGGAGAAGAGGATCGAGGGGGCGGAGGCAGGGTGACCCGCCTCCGCCCGTCTAGGGACAAGGAAGGCTTCAGGCGCCGCGGGCCAGATGGTCGGAGAGGTGTCTGGCGGTGAACTTGGCGCCGTACGCAAATCGCGTCAACGGGCCAAAACAGTTCGCCGAGGCGATTCCGACGAAATAGAGTCCGGGAACGGAAGATTGGAAGCTTCGCGAGAGGACTGGAGTGTCGGCCACCGCGCGGATCTGCCGCAGCAGGTCCTGGTGCAGAAAGCTCAGCTTGGAGAGGGCCACCCGAAATCCTGTCGCCCCGATGAGATGCTCCACGGATAACTCGGTGCGGGTACCGTCCTTTTTGGAGAATTGGAGATGCACCCGTCCGTTTTCTACATTGGCTCCGTGAATGGTCGTGCCGAGGTGCAGGGGAAAGCGGCCGATCACCTTGTCGCGGACGAACCATCCTGGCGCCGGCCCGAGGTGGCGCTCAACCGCCCGGAATCGCAACTTCTCCGGCATCGCGTGAAATACCAGCGGTGCATCGGTACAAAGCCTCGAGCGCCAGCCGAGGCCAAGCCCCGAGCGGGGGCTCTTGATCCTTTGGAAGATGGGTCGTGGCTCTTCCGAGGGCTTATGGAACGCGATCTCCGGACGGCGCGCCACCAGTTGTACCCCTGCGCCGGCCTCGTGCAGGAGGGCGGCCAGGTCGACAGCAGAGGCGCCGGCGCCAATCACCGCTACCGTGCGCCCGCGAAATCCACTCAATTCGTGGTGGTCGAGGCTATGGCTGACATACTTCCGCGGCAGGGCGGCGAGAAAATCCGGCAGATAGCCAAAATGGGTAATTCCGGCGGCGAGGATCACCTTGCGGGAGCTCACCGTCTGCCCATCGGCCGTCTGGAGCTGAAAGCCTCCCGCGACGCGCTTCACGGCCGTCACATCGGTCTCTTCCACCATCGGCACGAGGCGCTTTTGAAACTCCAGTCCATAGGCGACAAATGTCTCGATGGGAACAGGAATCCCTACATCGGCATAGGGCAAGCCGTTTTCCTCGCAGTAGTGGCGAAGGGTAAAGGCAGAGTCCGGATCGTAGAGGCTGGAAGCGAAGCCGTCGGACTTGAGCAGCATGCCTTTGGGCATCTGCTGCCGCCAACTCCGCAGGGGAGTTCCGAAGATGCGAAAGGTCAACCGCGTTTTACGGAGAAAGGCAGCAATGGAGAGGCCATAGGGACCAGCCCCAACAATAGAGACATCGACGAAGGAAGAACTCAAGAGATACCCCGGCAGAGCCGCCTGTGGCGACACCCTAGTGTAATCGGACATAGGGAGTTTCCTTGAAGATCACTTTAGTTACAATTCACAGGAACTATCAGGGGGATAAATCTTTGGTGGCATGGCCACCTGAGCCGCTAACGATTTAGAGTAGGAATGACGCCCTTGAGAAGCCACTCCCCACCCAGCATCTTGCTCGCCGCAGCGACCTGGTGGCCTCTGTCCGCCCGTCTGGCCATGGCGTTGGCTCGCCATGGCTGTGCCGTCTCCGCCGTCTGTCCACCTGGACATCCGTTGAGGTTTGTCTCCGGCGTCGAGGCTATTTATCCGCTCTCCGGCCTCAATTCTCTGGAGTCGCTGAAGGCGGCAATACTCTCCCGGCAGCCTGACGTGATTGTGCCCTGTGACGACGGCATGGTCTGGCAGCTCCACGACCTGCACGCCCGAGAGGCTCAGCTCAGGCCGTTGATTGAAGACTCACTTGGCCCCGCGGAGAACTATCCCGTGATTCGCAGCCGTGGAGAGCTGCTCGGCGCCGCCCAAAAGCTCGGCATCCGTACTCCGGAGAACCGGACGATTGCGGCTGAGCAGGATCTGGCGGGCTCAGCATCGGGGGTCCTGAAGCTGGACGGAACGTGGGGCGGATCCGGCGTCGAGATCGCTCACTCGCAAACCGAGGTGCTCGCCGCATATCGCAGACTGGCGCAGCCAGCCGGCGCCGGGGTGGCCTGGAAGCGGCTGCTGATCAATCGGGAGGCGCTCGCTCTGTGGTCCTGGCGGAAGAGGGAGAAACCGCGGGTGACGCTCCAGCAATTCATCCCCGGACGTCCGGCGAACACGATGTTCGCCGTCCGCGCAGGCGAGGTTCTGGCGATTGTCACCGTCGAGGTTCTGTGCGCGCAGGGAGCCACCGGAGCTGCCACCGTCGTTCGCCTGGTACGCAACGATGAGATCGCGCGGGCCGCCCGGCTGCTGGCCTGGCAGTTTAAGCTGAACGGATTGTATGGCCTGGATTTCATCCTGGAGCAGCGGACAGGCGACCCTTACTTGATTGAGATGAATCCGCGCTGCACCCAGCTCGGCCATCTGCGCCTGCCCGGTCAGGGCGATCTCGCGGGGGCCATGGTCGCCAGGTGGAAGAATGGGAGCGTCTCCCTGCCTGACGATCCTATCGACCGCGAGGTGGTCGCCTTCTTCCCGCAGGCATTCTCCTGGGATCCGAAGAGCCAGTACCTCCGTCACGGCTATCACGACGTTCCCTGGGAGGAACCCCGCCTGGTGCGGGAGCTCTTGCGGCAGCCATGGCCGGATCGCCAGTGGCCGGCGCGAATCTACCACTCTTTGCGAGCGCCAAAACAGAAGCAAGAGGTGAGATTCGATTACGCCCTATCCAAACACCCTGTGGAACAATAACCCCGTGGAATCGTCGCTCAAAGAGAGCCGCTGGCCGGCAGAAGAGAGCAAGGCCGGGGCGGCCGCGGCCGAGCAAAAAATTCAGCTTCCTCCATTTCACGGCAGGCGCCTTGCCTATCTTCTGAGCCACTATCCGGCCGTTTCCCACACTTTTTTCCTGAATGAGATCCGCGAGCTGCGAATCCTGGGCTTCACTATCGACGTAGCCTCCATCAACACCCCGGAACCGCCGTCCGATGGGGCGACTGCGCGCGAGATCGAGGAGTTCGACAGCACCTTCTATATCAAGGGAACAGCCGCGCCGCGTGCGGCGGTACTATTGCTCAAGGTTCTGGTTACCCAGCCGCGGGTGGTCTGGCGCGGCCTGCGGGCGGCGCTTCGCCTGGATCCATGGAACCTGTACGCCAGCGGATACGCGCTGATGTATCTGGCGGAGGCGCTGTTGCTGGGTGTCTGGATGCGCGAACGGGGGCACCGGCATCTTCACATCCATTTCGGCGGCCCGGTGGCCACCGTCGGCATGTTGGCTTCCATTGCGTGGGGGCTTCCCTACTCGCTCATGATTCACGGTCCGGATGAGTTCTACGATGTCGAGCGGTTCTATCTCCGCAGCAAGATCGAACGCGCGCGGTTTGTCTTTTGTATCAGCGATTACTGCCGCAGCCAGGTGATGAAGCTCTGCGATCCTTCGCACTGGAGCAAACTGCAGGTCCTGCGCCTGGGCGTGGATCCGGATGTCTTTGCTCCGAGCCGCCCGGGAGAGAGCGATACGGTGCTGGAGATCGTCTGCGTGGGGCGCCTGGTCCCGACCAAAGGACAACTCGTTCTTCTCGCCGCGGTCCGGGACCTGCTCGAGCGGGGGCATCGAGTCCGCCTGCGTCTGATCGGTGAGGGAACCGACCGGCGCCGTCTGGAGGCGTTCATCCGGGAACACGGACTGGGCGGTGCGATCCTTCTTGAGGGCGCGCGCAACCACGAGAGCACCAGAAATCTTCTGAGAAACGCGCATATCTTCGTGCTGGCCAGCTTTGCCGAGGGCCTCCCGGTCTCCCTGATGGAGGCTATGGCGATGGAGATTCCATGCGTGAGCAGCTATGTGGCGGCGATTCCCGAGCTGATCCGCAACGGCGTCGATGGTTTGCTGGTGGCCGCCTCATCGCAGGCGGACCTGAGCAGCGCCATCGAACAGCTGATCGTCGATCCAGAGCTAAGGAAAAGGCTGGCAGCCTCTGGCCGCCGCCGCGTCCTCGAGCTTTACAACCTCAAGCAAAACGTGCGCGCCCTGGCCGCCGCCCTGGAAACCCGGCTTTCCGAGCCGCTTTAAACGGCGAACCGCGGATTCGTCGTCACTGGAGTTACTTGGCGTAACATCTTTTGCCATTCAAGTAACTTACTAACGTATCAGCTGCGAGCGCGATTTCGTTGACTGGCCGTGGATCCCCCCGCTAGAGTCCCAGTGTGATCTCTCAGCGGCCGAGCCGCTGCCCTGATCGTCCCCCACACGTAGCAGAAAGAACATTTTCGGGCGACCGCGACAAATACTCTCACGTTTACGGGAGGATTTGGAAAGCCGCCACACGAGGGGCGAGCCTTGCCTATTCTCATCATTTGTATCCAACTCTGCTTTTTGGTGTGCGCTTTAAGAAGAAGCGGTCGAATTGGACCCAAGCGTGTTACGATTGTGGCCGATTCGGGGCGACGGTCAGCCGCACTGAAGAGCGGCCGAAGCGCACTTCCCCAATGAGCAAGGTTGTCTGCTTGTCTTAGGGAGACTTACCACAATGAACCATGCAGCGATACCACAACGCCTTCAGACCGACGGCCTCATCCTCGAAGAAGTGAGAGATGAGCTTTTGGTTTATGACCCTCAACGAAACAAAGCCTTTTGCCTCAACCAGACAGCCGCGCACGTCTGGAAGCACTCCGACGGCAAGACCCCGGTCTCTGAGATCGCCAGGCGAATCGAAGGAGAGCTGGGCAAACCCGTGACCGAACCGATGGTGTGGTTCGCTCTGGACGTGCTGGCCAAGGATGGCCTCCTTGCCCCGAGCACCTTCCTGCCTCCGCCTGGTATGAGCAGACGGCATCTGCTGCAGAAGATGGGAGTGGGAGCGATGGCATTGCCGGCCGTCACGGTACTCTTCGTCTCTCCTGCGAAGGCCCACGCCTCCAGCCGGATGCCGGAGATGGAAACCAATGCCAATACACCGCTCAAACCCCAGCACCAGGGCGGCTTTTGGCAATGGCTTGAGGATTTGTTCTAGGTCCCGGGCTGCATGATCTCGCTGTTTGATTTGTGCGGGCTGTGAAATCCGGGGGTTCGTCGCCACGGATGCGGTGGACCCGGAGCAGAAACCGCATTTGTGCTATCGCTCTAACTTCCGGCTCGTTCTGCCAAAGAGGTTCTCTTAACCCGGCAAAGCAGGGCCCGGCGCGGCCAACCCGCCGCACCGGCCCTGACGCGCCGTCCGTCGCGGAAGGACTCTGCGCGAGCCGGTGCTTTCCTTCTGGCGCCGGCGGCAGCGCGTTTCCAGATCTGCCGGTCTGCTCCGTCGCTCGCTATCTGCCGGGTAACCTTAAAAACTGTTACAAATGACGCAACCTACTCTGTGAAATTCGGTTGACCCTCCGTCATGAAACGCCTAGAGTTCAGGTGTGGCCGACCGGAGAACAGACTGGCGGTCATCTCCCCTCTTATGCAGTCTTGTCATTCAGTTCCGCCCGAGTGGTAGCTTTGGCTGCGCTCAAGAGCAGAAGGATGAAATTCAACGCTGTGGAGCGTGCCTAGGATGGGAAGTCCCGATGCAGAAAGACCGCTGCGCCTTCAATCGGACAAGGTGATCGTCGAAGAACTGCCGCATGAGCTCATGATTTACGACTCGGCCCGGCGGAAGGCCTTCTGCCTCAACCAAACTGCGGCCTTCGTCTGGAGGCTTTCCGACGGGACGAGAACCATCGCGGAGATTGCCGCTCTCATGGGCGGCGACCTGGGCAAGCCCGTCGATGAACATGTCGTCTTATTTACTCTGGATGCCTTGTCGCAGGATGGCTTGCTTTCCGCTTCTACAGTCTTGCCGCCGCTTCCTTCCGGTGTAACCCGGCGCAGCCTGCTGCGGAGGTTCGGAATCGGAGCAGTAACGGTACCGGTGGTTACCGCTCTCTTGATCTCCCCGGCGAAGGCACACGCCTCCAGCTTCGAAACGGCCTTCGCCAGATATCCCGGCAGAGACACTCGGGAGTTTGTCAGCAATCGGCCTTAGAGATCCAGTTCCAAGGTTTTCGTAATCAGGCCACTTACGAGATACCCTGTAAGATCGATCTCCCCCTGAATGTGGCCGGTGGTTGCCGTCGGAGTGTTATCTCAATCAAAGATCAGGATGCCTAGCCGTGTCTGCCTCTACTCCTTATGAACGCGAATTTCTCTTGAACCTGGAGACGATCCCGAGCGTGAAGCCGAAAGCCCGGCAATCCCGGCTGGATTCCCTGGCCTGGAGCGCCGGGCTGTCCTTTACCGCCTACGGAGTGCGCATTGGCCTGCGCTCCAATCGGGCGGCAGCGCTCGAAGATATCGTGGCCCGTCTCCCCCTCGGCTGGAAGGCCTCCTCCTCTCCCGTAGTCGATACGGTCTATTCCATTCTCTGCAATGAAGCTGTTTCCGCGGATGGCGAGTCGGCGTTCTATCTCTATAAGGACAATCATCAGCTCTTCCAGTGCGCGAGCCGGGAGGGGTTCCTCGACCGGCTGGAGTCGGACCTGGCTCTTCACGTTGCTGAGAATACGCAGCGGAGAGTCTTTGTGCACGCTGGGGTGGTCGGCTGGGGCAGCCACGCCATCCTGATTCCCGGAAGGAGTTTTTCGGGCAAGACAACGCTGGTTGCCGCGCTGATTCGCGCCGGAGCCGCCTACTACTCCGACGAATTCGCCGTGCTCGACGATCGCGGCATGGTCCATCCCTATCCCCGGCCGTTGCAGGTAAGGGAGACCGGGGCTCCGCATCAGACCAGACGCCGCGCAGATGAGTTTGGAGCCATGGTGGGCCGGGTGCCCCTGCCCGTAGGCCTGGTGCTTCTGAGCCGGTACAAGGCTGGCGCAAAGTGGCGGCCTCGCCATCTTTCCGCGGGGCAGGCAATGCTGGGAATTCTAGACAATACCGTCTCGGCGAGGAGAGGACCCGCCGCCGCCCTGAAGACGCTCAAGGAAGTGGTAGGCGGCAGCTTTGCCGTGAAAGGCATCCGCGGCGAAGGACACGAGGTAGTGGATTGGATATCGACCTACTTTCACCCCCAGAAGATGTTTGCCACCGGCGAATGACCGAGGAAGCGCGCTTTCTACTGGCGTGCTTGCGGCAGACAAGCCCTGCGATACCAGATTCGCTGGATTGGCCGGCGCTGCTGCAGCTGGCCGAGAGCCACGGCGTTCTGCCCCTCTTCCATCGCTCCTGCCCAGGCGACCTGCCCCCGGAGTTCCTGCAGCACTTCCGCGATCGATGGGCGCTCTCGCTCTTTCTTGCCCGCGAGCTGGATGAACTTCTGGAACAGTTTGAAGAGCATCAGATCCGGGTCCTACCCCTCAAGGGCCCGGTGCTGGCCGACTTGCTGTATGGGCAGATCGGCCTGCGGCCTTCCGACGATCTCGATCTCCTCGTGCGGCCCGAGGACTATGCCCGGGCCGAGGCGCTCCTGTTCGAGCTAGGCTTTACCCCTCTGGGGGAAGCCGATGACTATCATCGGGACTTCGGGCGCAATGGAACCTTTGTCGAGCTGCACTTCGGAGTTGCCTCGCCCTCGGCGTTGCGCTTCGATGTTGAAGGCGCCTGGGACCGGGCGCGCACTGTCCCTTTCCGCAGCCGCGAGGTTCTCTTCTTCTCGCCGGTCGACCTGATCCTCTATCTCTCGCTTCACGGGGTTAAGCATGGCTTTGCAAAGCTGATCTGGGTCGTGGACATGGTCCGCGCCCTCGAACGGCTGACGGAAGCGGAAGCCTGCAATCTCGTGGATGAGGCTGCCGCGCAGGGTCTCAAGAATCTTCTGCTGATGAGCTGCCAGGTGGCGCGGCATACCTTCGGCGTCTGTTTGCCTGCGCAGGGTGTCCTAGCGATAGAGCGAAATCCCGGGCTGGCGAAGAGCGCAGAGACGATGGCGGATGCGATCCTCAGCGTCCCCGCCGATCCCACGACGTCTGTCTACGATGCGAGCCGCTACCTGGAGCTGGCCGACAACTCCGGACGCCGGTGGAGACAGCGTCTCCAGTTCTTCGTGCCCACCAGGCGCGATTATCAATGGGTAGCCCGGTACCACATCCCCGCCGGATGCGCGGTCGTGGTGCGGCCCTTCCGGCTGTTGCTCGCGCATGGCCCGGCGTCTGCTCTCCGCACCCTCTTCGGCCAAAGCCTGCGCCGAGGATAAGCGAGATCCCGCGGACCCCGCATAAGGCAAACCCTGCACGGAACTCAGCGCGTGAAGCTTCCCTCGGCCACCAGCCGCGCCTCGGGAAAAGAGCTCTTTTCGCCGCTCAGCAATTGACTCTTCTCTTCCTTGAGGACCTGATCGAAGAACGCGAGCGCGTACGCCCGGACGATGAAGACCTCGCGCCGGGGACGGATCGTTCCTCGGCCGGAGAGAGCCTTGAGAGGGGAGAAGAGCACTTTGTCGGTAAAGCTGACGTGGGTGCTTCCCTGCAGATAGATGCGGTAACCGCCGTATTTCTCGAAGGCCGCGGTATCGCTTTCGTTCATTTCCGCATTGATGCGATCGGCCGGACTCAACCGCGCCATCTCTTCCGGGGTGTAACCCTGAAAGTCTTCTTCAATAAACATGAAGGGCTTGTCCAATCCTTGTTTCTGGACGGTGGCAAAGAGCGATCCGTCCAGATCGAGCGCCGCCCGTATGCGGGGGTCGTAGGAGCAGGCTTCGGCCGCGACCGCCCCGCCGATCGAATGGCCGAGAGCTCCGGCCCTGCTGGTATCGAGGTGGCCGTAAAAGGGGCTCTTCGGATCCTGACCCATCGCCTCGAGCTGATCGAGAACAAAGATGTCGTCTCTAGCCTGCTTCTCCACTTCCTTCTGCGCGATGGCATTCACCCTCTCGATGGTGGTGTTGGAGAAGTTCTGCATCTCGGGAACGGGAACGAATTGGACGACCCGGCCATCCGGGAAGGCAATGGGACCCGAGTTATAGGTGTGGTCGATAGCCACAACGATGAAGCCATGGCTGGCCAGATCTTCCACGAGATAGGTGTTCTGGGTCCTCCTGCCGTTCCATGAGGGATTGAAGAGAAGCACCGGGAAGGGAGCGCCGTCCTGGGCGACAGGAGCATTCTGCCGGGCATGGGTCGCGAGGACGCTCTGATAGGAGGAGAGCAGCGTCGTCTCCTGCCGCCGCCGGTACGGGGCGTAGCCATTCCGGGAAGGGCCGGCGGGGTACCAGATCTGAACCATGAGCTCCCGCTTCCGTCCCTTGCCCGGCGCGGCGTCTTCTTCCCTGCTCTGATCCACGAGATAGACAAGCCTCGTGCCGAGGGGAAAGGGTCCGGTGGGCTGGGGAAGCCGGAACATGGGCAGAATCGCCGACAGGAAGGACGATGAGAGAGCGAGAGCAATCATCGCCCAGGCGCCTGCCGCTGGAATCTGCCCCAGGGGGCGTTCGAAGAAAAACAGCCCGGCAAGAAGAAGCACTCCGAGATAGGCCGGCGCCATCTGCCAATGCACTCCCTCGAAGGCCGCGTGCATCACGAGCGCGGCGAGATTCAGACCGAGAAAGACGGCAAGCACAGGTCTGCTCGCAGCGCCGGCGGCAAGTCTCCAGACCGCTGCCGCCACGAGCAGTCCGGTGATTGCTATCTCGAAAAAGCGCATCGTCCATTCCTCAAGCAGTGAACTCCAGAACACGGAGAGACGGGAAGATCTATCCGCGGCGAGTCAATTTTCAGGAGATTCATCCCGATTCGCAGGCATCGCGTGCAGTGGGTTCCTCACGATACCAGTTGCTCTCATGATAGGACTGTGTTCTCCCCCACTTGGAATAGACGTTCGAACCATGCCCGCCGGAGATAATCCGCACCTGGGTTACCAATATGCGTGGATGAATGACTTGTCACCGGAATGTGTTTCCGGTAGCTTCGGGGTACTCCGAAGGCCCTTAGCCTGCGGATGGCGCGACCTCCCCTTTTCCCGGCTCCAGGCTTTCCTCATGAAACCATCGGGATCCAGATTTGCGGAAGA
>DASYYO010000172.1:0-6375 GCA_035933805.1 Acidobacteriaceae bacterium
TTTCAGGCTGAGATCGTCGCCCATGCGGCGGTACTGATTCTGGTAGGCGGCCATCTCGCGCTCCATGGCTCGGGCTTGCTCGGCGACGCGCTTGCCGTCCGGGGAGCTGTTCGCCAGTTCCTGATCCATGTTCTGCAGACGCGTGTTGATGCGTTCCTGTATCTGTTGCATGCTGCGGGTGCGCTGCTCCACTGCGGCGCGCTGCTCGTCGTTCAGGCTTGTCCTCACCCGCTCGTTGTCCTGCTCCATGGTACGGACCTGCTCGCGGATCTGGTCGCGCTGTTGTTGCGCTGCTCCACTATTGAACTCCGCTCCGCCTGCGGTGCGGGCCATCTCGCGAGCACGGGTGCGGATCTGGCTCATCGTCTGGTCGCACGTCTTGTACTGCTGCCGCTGTTGGTCGGTGGCCTGGGTGCGGAGCCGGTCGCGCTGCATCTGCCGGGTCTGGTCCGTCGTGCCCTGGCCGGCCTGACCTTGCCCCTGACCTTGCCCCTGACCCTGGCCCTGGCCCTGGCCTTGGCCTTGCCCTTGCCCTTGCCGTTGTCCTCCTCCTCCACCACCGCCTCCGGGACCGCCGCCTCGCTGGGCGGGCATGGTGGACGAACCGGCGACTAAGAGAGCCGCAATCAGAAGTAGCGCTTTCATGAAATCCTCCTGGGACTCAGGTTTGAGAGAGGCTTCGCGGACCACGCCACATACAACCGCTGATTTTGCATGCGCCGGCCTTCGAAACCTCCCAAGGAGCGAGGAACGGTCGCATCCATGCGCCGCCCGTTGCTCACTTGTGCCCCTTTTCATCCCGAGCCTGATTCGTATTGAATTAGAGATTCCGCGAGTACCTCCCGGCAGTGACGCTCGTCACCTCGAATCGAACGAGTGAAGATCTCTCTGCTGCGAAGATGCGTAACACTCAGGAAAGCGGACCTGCTCCAGATGCCACGGCGAAGGACTTTCGGGCTTTCCTGGCGAGTTCGGAGTCGAAAAAGAACGGTCTTGAGCTATATTCTTGACGTGCCTCGCCGGAACCGCTCCTCCTGCGCCAGGGAGCCGAAAGAGAAGACACTTTCATTTCACGATGAAGCGTGCCAGGAACGTTCAGCAATCGATGGGTATGCATCTACGCAGGTGGTATTTGTTGGGCTTTTTGGCTGTCCTATGGATCCCACTCGGGTGCCGGCTGCTCAACGCCGACTCCAGGGTGGCATTTCTGGGAGACTCGATCATATGGAAGTGGCCGTACCCGCGAGCCAACTTCGGCGTGCAAGGGAACACGACTCAGCAGATGTTCATGCGTCTTCCCTCGATCCTTTCTACGGGCCGGTACAAGCAGATCGTGATCCTTGGGGGCACCAACGATCTGCTCGAGAATATCGATCAGCGGTCCACACTCGGCAATCTGGAAGAGATTGGGCAAAGCTCGGCAGCGGCAGGCGCGCAACCGGTACTTTGTGAGATTCCCCCTATCTTCCACGACTACAAAGGCGGGGGCTCGACGGACTACTCGGAACGGGTGCGTTCGTTAAATCAGGGAATCGCACAGCTGGCGGAGCGCCATCATTGGAAGCTCATCGACTATTACGATCCCATGGTGGGACACCCTGACTATTTCTCAGATGGAGTACACCTGAAGCGGCGGGGATACCTGGTGATGGAGTTGACCTATCTTCGTGAGGCGCCCGTCCAACCGTGAGGCGGCTATCCCGTCTTCCTCGCCCTTCTCCTTGCAGCAGTTCTGTTTTTCTTAGGAGTTCCACCTTTTGGAGGAGGCGTTCGCAGGCTTTTGGTGTTGAAATAAGGCACGCTCGATCTTAATTTTTGTGGTGAGCGTATTGAGTTTTCATCCCTCCGTGAGTGCGCCGAGTCTTTTGCCCAGCTTTACCCGCAGCCGAAATGCCGCTGCTCCAGTGGCTCCGCGAACCCCATTGCTTGAATCCGAGAGATCTGTCTCCATACGGTGGATAGGAATTCCTGCCCGTTCCCTCTGCATGAAACCGGGAACGAGGAGAGAATGAACTTGGCGATACACTCGCAATGTGCGCACCATCGACCAGCCAGGAAGAAAATTCAGGCGCACATGGGACGATCTGAAGGTTATGCGGCAGCAGGCATCGCAGGAAGCATCACGGTTCGAAGCATCGAGAGCCAGTTGCGATATAGACGGGTGCAATCCAAACAGATGCGGCCCCTTCCGCCTTCGCATGCAATCTTTGTATCGCCGTGGGCTCCCCTGGATCCTGGCGTCTCTGGTTGTTGTCTCCGCCGGATGCCATTCCGACCGCGGTTTGCCGTCAAAATCCTCTGAGGCATACGCCGCCCTGGTCTCCGATTTTTATGTCGGGCTGGCCGCCCTTCAAGTAGGCGACGATGTGCGCGCCGACAGCATGCTCTCGAAGACAACGCAACTCGCGCCCGGTGAACCGGCCACCTGGGCGAACTGGGGCATTCTGGCGCTTCGTCAAAGAAACTTCGATGCAGCCTCGCAGAGGCTCCATCGAGCCCAGACCCTCCTTCCCAAGGATGGCCGGATCTACTACCTGCTTGGACTCCTGGAGAGCGACCGCGGCAACTCTGCGGAGGCGATTGCGGATCTACGGCGCGCCATTGATCTCGATCCGAAGGATCTCCGGGCAATGTATCGCCTGGGGCTGGAGGTGGAGCGGCAGGGGGGCCAAAACAGCGAGGTCGAGTTTCAGCAACTGATTCAACAGATCCTTCAGGAGCAACCCGACAATCTCGCTGCCCTGCTGGAGCTGAGCCGGATGGCGGCCAAGCGGGGAGACACCGCAACCCTCCATTCCGCCGTCGCCAGGCTCTCGGCCCTCTCAGCAGATTGGCCGCCGGAAGCTCGGCAGCAGCTCGCCTCCCTCAAGGCCGCGGCGGATGGTCCTGCACCCAGGTCCGCAGCCATTCAATCGATGTTTTTGCGGAATGTGCTGATGCCGCTGCCCGAGTTTCGCCAAAACCTTCAACAGATCAAACCTCCCACAGGAGAAGAGGCGGTTCCATTCACGCATTTTCTGCGCATGGAAACCCCATCCTTCCGCCCAGCGCCCGCCGATACGGCGATGAGCTTTGAACCGGAGAGCGCGGCAACGAGCTTGAGCGGACGCTGGAACTGGATCGGCGCGATCTCCCTGGCCGAGACCGGCGCACCCGCCCTCGCCGCGGCGAATGCACAGGAAGTCAAATTATCCACTGGCGCAAGCCTTCCCTTTCCCGGCGCAGCAGGCCTGCCGCCCTCGCCGGAGGGCGTGCTGCCGGTTGATTTCAACTCCGATTTCAAAACCGACCTAGTCCTGGCCGGGGCGCGGGGTGTGCGCTTTCTGCGCCAGGACAGGCCGGACGCCTTCACCGATGTGACTGCGGCGGCCAAACTGCCTGCCTCCATCACAGGGGCCGCCTACACCGGCGCATGGGCGATGGACGTTGAAGCGGATGGCGATCTTGATATCGTCCTGGGCGCGCAGGGCGGCTTGCCTGTGGTGTTGCGCAACAATGGCGATGGAACGTTTCTCCCCATCCATCCCTTCGCCGGCGTCTCCGGGATACAGCAGTTCGTTTGGGTGGACTTGAATGGCGATCTCAATCCGGATGCAGTTTTGATCGACGGCTCAGGGCGGCTTCGCGTCTTTCTCAACGAGCGATCAGGCAATTTCCGCGAGCGCCCGCTTCCTTCCGGCTTTGAGCAGGTCAAGGCGATTGCGGCGGGAGATGCCACGCATCAGGGAGTGCTCGATCTGCTGGCGGTCAAGCCCGATGGCGCAATTATGAGCCTTCGAGCGGAAGGTGCAGGCTGGAAGACTGCCCAGCTCGCAACGGTTCCCGGGGCTGCGCAATTCCTCGCCGCGAGCGTGCGGCTGGGCGCAGCCGATCTTGATAACAATGGCGCGATCGACCTTTTTCTGATGCCGGTAGCTGCTCCCACAGGGAAGTCCGCCCCAGGCGCTCTTGTCTGGCTTCAGGATCAGGCGGGAAAATTTGTTTTGCTGACCAAACCCGCGGGACCTCCTTTTGTTTTTGAGGCTGCCGATACGCACGCCGATGGACGGCTGAATCTGCTGGGGCTCTCCTCCGATGGAGAGCCGGTCGAGGCGCGGAATCGCGGCACGCGAAGCTACCACTGGCAGACGATCCGTCCACGCGCAGCGCAGGTGCTCGGCGACCAGCGCATCAATTCCTTCGGGATCGGCGGTGAGATCGAGATCCGTTCTGGAATGCTGGTGCAAAGACAATCGATCACAGGGCCGCAACTGCACTTCGGGCTGGGCGAGCAGACGGGCGTGGATGTCGCCAGGATCGTATGGCCGAACGGCTCAGTCCGCGCGGAGTTTGCCCTCAAAGCCGATCAGCAGATCGTCGAAGAGCAGCGGCTCAAGGGCTCTTGCCCATTCCTCTTTGCGTACAACGGCCAACGCTTCGAGTTCGTGAAAGACACTGTGCCCTGGGGATCGGCGATCGGCCTGCGCATCGACGCTCTCGGCCCCTCCCGCATTGCGGCAACCCAGGAGTGGTACAGGATCGGACGGGATGCTCTCCGTCCGCAGGACGGCTTCTATGATCTGCGCATCACCGGGGAGCTTTGGGAATCGTACTACTACGATCACCTTTCGTTGATGACCGTCGATCATCCGGCGGGAACCGAGGTCTTTACCGATGAGCGCTTCGATGTGCCGCCGGTCAAGCTTGCGGTCACACAAGTAGCCGAACCTCAGCCGATTGCGCGCGCCATCGACGACCACGGACAGGATGTAACAGAGATTGTTCGAAACATAGATGGAAGATATCTCGACACCTTCGGCCGGGGACAATATCAGGGTGTAACCCGCGATCACTACGTTGAAATCGATCTCGGGAGTCACATTCCGGCGAAAGGACCGCTTTGGCTGATCGCCACCGGATGGCTGCATCCTTCAGACTCGACCGTCAATGTCGCGATGAGCCAGGGGCGGCACGAAGTCCCTCGCGGCCTGAGCCTTGAGATTGCCGACGAGCGCGGCGGCTGGAAGACGATTCAGTCGAATCTCGGCTTTCCCGCCGGGAGAAACAAGACCTGCCTCTTCAATCTCACGGATGTCTTCCGCGGAAGAATGGACCATCGGCTGCGGCTGCGCACAAATCTGGAGATCTATTGGGATTCGATCCGATGGGCCCAGGGGCTGCCCTCGGCTCCGCTGAAGATCGTCCGGCTCCAGCCCTCAGTCGCCGACCTGCGCTACCGCGGCTACTCCGTCATCCATCAGGCCAATGCTTCGTCGCCGGAGATCCCCGACTATAACCACCTTGCGGGAACGGCGCAGCGCTGGCGCGACTTGCCCGGCTACTACACGCGCTACGGAGATGTTCGCGAGTTGCTGGCGGCCATCGACGACCGTTATGTCATCATGAACGCCGGCGACGAGCTCGCACTGCGCTTCAAGGCGCCCTCCCCTCCCGCTCCCGGTTGGGTCCGGGACTTCGTGATCGCCGGCGACGGCTGGGTCAAGGATGGCGACTATAACTCGGCCGACTCTCAGACGGTTCTGCCTCTTCCCTATCATGCCCGGAAGGAATACGACACACCGCCCGGCACGCTTGAGCAGGAATGGGTCTATCGCCACCATCCTGGAGATTGGCAAGAGTACCAGACGCGTTACGTGACGCCCGAAGTCTTCGATGACGCCTTGAACAGCGAGGCGAAGCCATGAAGCGCGGTCCCGCCGCACGTATCCTTTTGGGAATCTTCTTTGCCGGACTGCTGCTTACGCCAATCGTGATGCGGAAGATATCGTCCGGCCGCCAGGCTTCGGCAAATGCGGTCCATGGCCCAGACTCCGCCTTGAACCGCTACGGCTTTTGCTTCCAGGAGGTCTCGAAGGAGGCCGGCATCCATTTCCTGCATCAGGGGCCGAAGCTCGATTCCAAGCTCGATCCCATCATGCCGGAGGTCGCCTCCATGGGAGCCTCCGTTTCGATCGTCGACTTCGATCGCGACGGATGGCCCGACATCTACGTCACTAACAGCGGCGAGAGCAGCAAGAATGCGCTCTATCGCAACATGCACGACGGGACCTTCCAGGATGTCGCGGAACAGATGGGCGTTGCCGACGTCAACCGCGCGGGAACCGGCGTCTCGATGGGAGCGGTCTGGGGGGATTATGACAACGACGGTTACGAAGACCTCTACCTGATCAAGTGGGGGCGCCCGGTGCTCTTTCATAACGACCAGGGCCGCGGCTTTACTCCAGTCGAGCAACCCGAATTTCCCTCCTGGATCAATGCCAATACCGCGGTCTGGTTCGACTACGACGGAGACGGGCTACTGGATCTCTTCGTCGGAGGCTATTACCCGGAGAACGTCGACCTGTGGCATCTCAACACCACCCGGATCATGCCCGA
>DASYYO010000209.1:0-10583 GCA_035933805.1 Acidobacteriaceae bacterium
CTCGGGATTGGCCACATCCGCCTTGGAGGCGACCAGGATCGTCGGCTTCTCGTCCAGGCCGTGGCCAAAACTCTTCAGCTCGCCCTGGATGATCTGAAAGTCTTCCACCGGGTCCGCGCGACCACTGCCGTCCGAGACGTCGACCAGGTGAACCAGAACGCGCGTCCGTTCAATATGGCGAAGGAATTCAATACCCAGGCCCGCGCCGAGGTGAGCCCCTTCAATTAGTCCTGGAATATCCGCAACCACGTAACTCTCTTCGTGGGGCGGCTCTCCAATGGAGACGACGCCGAGGTTCGGTTCGAGTGTGGTGAAGGGATAATCGGCGATCTTTGGCTTGGCCGCAGAGATCCGGGAGATCAAGGTGGACTTTCCGACGTTGGGATATCCCACTAGGCCGGCGTCGGCCAGGAGCTTCAGCTCCAGCCGGTAGCTCCGCTCTTCGCCCGGCCTCCCGGCCTCGGACTCCCGCGGTGCCTGGTGGGTGGGAGTCGCGAAATGCTGGTTGCCCCGGCCGCCTCGGCCTCCCTTGGCGATGATGATCCGCTCGTCCGGATGGGCAAAGTCATGCACCAGTTCGCCCGTCTCGTCGTCGTAGAGAGCGGTGCCGACCGGAACTTTGAGGATGATGCTCGCGCCCTCCCGTCCGGTACAGTTGGAGCCCTCGCCGTGGCGTCCTCGCTCCGCCTTGTGCTCGGGGTTAAAGCGGAAGTGTACGAGTGTGTTGTGCCGCTCGCTGGACTCCATGACGACGTCCCCACCCCGGCCGCCGTCTCCCCCGGAGGGTCCCCCGCGAGGCACGAACTTCTCCCGGCGGAAGGCGACGCAGCCATTGCCTCCCGCTCCTGCTTTCACCCGAATCTTTGCCTCATCAATGAACATTGGCTTTCCTAGTGTAAGCCCCGCCTCCGCACAACCGTCCCGCTGCTCAGACACGCTCGCCCGTACAGGTGTCCCCGCACGGTATTCAGGGAGGCGAGTCTAGTGACCGGCTTTTCGGAACTGCTCGATGATCGACGACATGTCCATCTCGCCCTCTCCATCCGCGATGGCGCCCTCAAAGACGCTCAGTGCGGCGGCGCCGGTGGCCAGAGGCTGTCCGTGCTGTTTGGCTTCCTGCAGGGCGTAGCGGATGTCCTTGGTCATGAGTTTGACGGCAAAGTGCGGCTCGTACTCGTGTGCCATCATGCGGGCGCTGAGAGTTTTGACGATAGGGCTCGCCGGCGCTCCCTCAGTGAGCACGCTCAGCGCCTGTTTGGTGTCAAGCGAGCTGCGCTCGATGAGGCTGAGAGCCTCGGCGAGCGCAGCCGCCTGGACCGCGCAGGTCACGTTGTTGATCAATTTCATACGCGCGCCGCTTCCGTTGGGGCCGAGATGGACGACGCCACGGCTCATTGTCTGCAGCACGGGGGTGATCCTGGCCAGGGCGGCCTCCGAGCCGCCGGCAAGAAAAAGCAGCTGCCCGGCCGCCGCCTGCATCCTGCTCCCGGTCACCGGGGCATCGATCAGCTCCAGATTCCGGGCCCGTGCTGCTCGCGCGAGTTCCTCAATCCAGCCGACGGTCACGGTGCTGGACTCGACCAGGACGGAGCCCTCGGCCGCACCGGCCAGGGCTCCATTCTCGCCCAGCCAAACCTTGCGGCAGACGTCATCGTCGGCCAGCATGCTCAGGATGATCTCCGCGCCTGAGGCTGCTTCCCGCGGGGACTTCGCCAGCTTTGCGCCGCGCTCCGCCAGAGGCCTGGCCTTCTCCGCCGTCCGGTTGTAAACGGTCAGCGAATGACCCGCGTCGAGCAGGCGTCCGGCCATGCCCGAACCCATCAGTCCGAGCCCTAACAGCGCAACTTTTCTCTGTTCCATAAGCTCCATCCGTAAAAATCAGAAATCAATCGTGAGGATGCTTCTAAACGAGGGGACGAACCTCGACCAGTTCATCCTTCTGGGCCACCGTCTGGAGAGGATTGCGCAGGGGCCGGCCAAACTCATTGAACTGGACTTCCATGATGTCTCCGTTCCGCAGTTCGATGCCCTGTCCGAAGCTGAGCGAATGCGCTCCCAGAAAGTGAATATGCACATCGCCCGGGCGGCGATGGAGTTCGAACTTGAAGTGATGATGCTCCAGGTTGGCAAGGCTGTGCGACATCTGCTCTTCTCCAGTGGCGATGGGCTGCGACCAGAATTCGCGTCCATCGCGCTCAATGCGGACCTTTCCCTGCACGGATTGGAAGCCGGGATCGATCGTGAGCTCCGGGCCGAGCGAGCAAGTGCGCAATTTGGAGCCCGCGAGATTAAGATAGTTCCTCTTCTCGAAGCGATGATCGGAGAACTCATTTCCGGGGGCCATGCCGACGCGGTAGGGCTGGCCCTCCGGACCAATCACGTATAACACGGCGATCTCGGCCTCTTCTCCGCCATCCTCGGCGTAAGAGGGGACGAGCAGCGGCTCGCCATGAGCATGAACCATGAGGCCGTTGCCTTTGTAGAACCACTCCGGGGCGATGCCGATCTCGCCCGGCTGCGGGCGTCCGGCCTCGATGCCCCACTGGAACATCCGCATGCTGTCGGTCAGCTCCTCTTCCTTTGCCAGGTGCATGCTCTGCCGGTCGCGCGCGCTGCCCAGATGGGTAAGCCCGGTGCCGGAGACCAGGCACCGGGCCGGCTCCCCGGGGAAATCGATGGGAGGCAGCAGCTTCCATTTGCCGGTCCCGCGGTAGATCTCGTCGTAGTCCAGAGCCTCGTCCGTAAGGTGGCTGGCCACCAGCGCCTTCAATTGGCCGCCGCCCTCGATTGCCGCTTGCGCCAATGCGTAGACCGAGTCGAAGGCGCGCAGCAAGCGCACCCTCGGCTCCTCCACCAGGCCAACGCGGCGGCCGTTGTCGAGCGACTCCACTTGCACTAATCGCATCTTCTCTCCCATTTCTACTCGATGATTTGGAACTGCTGGATCCGCTGTTCGTTGATCGTCAATCCCAGGCCGGGCAACTCGTCGTCGAGATTGAGAAATCCGTCCCTCGCTCTGGGCTCTCCGTCAAAGATGTACCAGAACAGCTCATTGCCCACCTCAACATCGACGGGCGGGAAAAACTCCGCCATGGGAGAGTTCAAGCTGGCCATGACGATGTGGTAATTGTGCATCTGGCCGGCATGGGGAATCACGGGAACGGAAAACGACTCGGCCAGCGCGGAGATCTTGCGGGCCTGCGTGATGCCGCCCACGCGATTGGTATCGAATTGGATGTAGTCGAGCGCGCGCGCTTCCAGCAGATCGCGGAAGCCGTAAGCGGTGAACTCATGTTCGCCTCCGGCGATCGGCACCCGGCCGTAGGCTTTGAGTTCTGCGTACCCGCGCACATCGTCGGGGATGACCGGCTCCTCCAGCCAGCGTAGATGAAATGGCTCGAGCAGCGGAAGCATGCGTTTGGCATAGTCGAGAGTCCAGCCCATGTAGGCATCCGCCATGACGTCGATCTCGTCGCCCACCGTCTCGCGAACGGTGCGCACCAGCTCCAGGTTTCGCTGCATTCCTTCCGCTCCGTCGACCGGCCCCCACCCGAAACGCAGCTTCATCGCCTTATAGCCATCGTCTTTGTAGCGTTTTGCCTCGAAGGCTACCTGTTCCAGGGGTCCAGAGTAGAGCCGGCTGGCATAGACGGGGATCCGCGGCTTGGTTCTACCGCCGAGCAGCCGGAAGACCGGCTGCCTGGCGGCTTTGCCCAGCAGATCCCAGAGCGCAATATCCACCGCGCTGATGGCAGCCATGCCGATTCCTTTGCGCCCGAAGGCCATGGTCTTGCGATACATGTGTTGCCAGAGGAATTCGATATTCCAGGGATCGGCCCCGATCAGCAGAGGCTTGAGATGCAGATCGATCACCTGTTTGGTGACGAGCGGGCTCAAGGCCGCATTGCCGATTCCCGTGAGTCCGTCGTCGGTCATGATCTCAACCACCAGCCAGCTATGGAAGGTGAAGGTCTTCATCGAGGATGGCTCGAGCGAAAGCAGATCCATCGGATTAGTGCAGAAATGCGGCGGCAGTGGCGTGGTCTCTCCCGACCACTGCGCGACTCGAGTGCGGATTTCACGGATCTTCATGACGAAACCGTTTTTCCCTGTCCTTGGATTGAAGTATGTTTCCCCGGTGTTTGCAAAACGCCGGAGGTGGAAAGAAGGATTGCAAAGGCTATGACATGCAGACTGCCAACAATTGCGAAGAGTGTGCCGTACCCCGCGCCGTAGCTAAACAGCCGTCCGGCGGCGAGGTTGAAGAGTGCGCCGCCGATCGCACCGCCAAAACCAATCAGACCGGCGACTGACCCGACCGAGGTGATGGGGAAGACGTCGGCCGGCAGGGTCATGATCAACCCCGACCAGGACTGCTGTCCGAAGAAGGCGATACTGAAGAGAAGCAATGCCAGGCTCACCGGCACATGAGGCACCAGGATGACCGCCGGCATCAGCGCGGCGCTCAACCCCAAAGCCAGCTTCCGGGAGAAGTCGAGCGAGTATCCGCGGCGCAGCAGAGAGCTGGAGAACCAGCCGCCGAGGAAGCTTCCCAGTCCGGAGGCGGCATAGGGAATCCAGGCGAAATAGCTGACTCTCTTGATATCGAAGCCGCGAGCGTCATACAGATATTTTGGCAGCCAGAAGAGGCAGAAGTACCATGCGGCATCGCTGAGAAATTTGGCTGAGACCATGCCCATCACTCTTCCGGAGGAGAGCAGGCTGAGCCAGGGGATCGAAGGAGCCGCAGCCGCCGGCGAGCGCGAGGCGGCTTCCGCGGGCGATCGATATTGCAGCAGCCAGGCCGCAGTCCAGGCGAGTCCGAGTGATCCGGCGAAGAAGAAGACGTAGCGCCAGTTGGAATACCAGAGAATAAGCCCGATGATGGGCGGCGCCAGCACCGAGCCGAAAGCGGTCCCGGCATTGATGATGCCCATTGCGGTGGCCCGCTCGGAGACGGGCAGCCACTCGGCGATCACGCGGGTGGCTGCGGGAAAGCCGGCGCCCTCCCCCATGCCCAGCAGCAGACGGCCAACCAGCAGCAGCGTCATGCTATGTGCGAAGCCATGCAGGGCGCAGGCCAGCGACCACCACGCCATGCTCAAGGCGAAGCCCGTGCGGGTGCCGATCGTATCCAGCAGTTTGCCGCCGCCGGCATAGAGCAGGGCATAGGTGGTCAGAAAGGCAGCCTGAAGGGTGGCGAACTGCGAATTCGACACCGGGATGTTGCGCTCAATCGCGGCAATGGCGACGGGGAGCGCCTGACGGTCGAAATAGCTGATGCCGATGGCGATCGTCACCAAAGTGACAAAGAACCACGGCTTGGAGTCCTGGCGCAAGCTCTTCCTTTCTCCGGCGGCGCACCGCCGCTGCGGCAGCATCTATTGCGATCGTATATGAGTTAAAACCATTCTTCGCGCAACCCTTGCGCGAGATCGGGTTGCATCCATCCAGTCTGCTCAGCGAGCGCCGGAGGCGTTCGTTGGCCAGGTGATCCGCAGCAGCGAAAGGCCTTGCCGGGGCAGGTTCATCTCCACCTTCACGCTTCCGTTTTCGGGCGTCATCCACCGCGGCGAATCAAGCAACTGCAACTGTCCGGCGGCCTGCAGTTTTGCATACTGCGCCGGCGTTGGATTCTGCGGCGAACCCATCTCCTTCCAAACCGTGTAGGCATTGCTGTGTTCCCCGTCAATCCTGTACTGCTGTAGCAGCACTCGATGAGCGGAAGGCGAAATTCCCTTGATCGAAACTTCGATCTTCGAGCCGGGAGCGGGAACATCGTTGTCCTGATAATTCCAGAGCAGCACGGAGGCCTGTCCGGGCGCGCCGGCGGCCAGAGCATCAACATCCGGGGCCTGCCGTACGCTGTCGTGCAGAATGCTGTCCAGCGGCACCGCTCCGCTGCTGCTGGCGGCAACTCGCTCGCCGCGCATCAGCCCGGCCATGCGAAAGAAGTTCAGCTCGGGCTTATCTACACCGTTGGTCGCCAGAGTACGATAGCCATCGAAATATGGCTTGCCTTCGAACTCAAAGGCCCAGGTAAGGATGCCTGACAAGTTGATGTGATCGCGGTCGGCAAGCTCGATCAGGCCTTTCATTGCGGCCGCCGTGTAGCTGGGATAAAGCGGCCCATTGCGATAGGCGTTGGGGGGATAGAGGCGCGCAGAGCAGGCGGCGCAGCCCTCCGGATCGGCCTCGCTCAAGATGATCGGCAACTTCTGAAAGCGCGGGAACTCGCGTACGATGGCGAATCCGGCGGAGGCATTGTTGAGCTCGCGATCGAGCCCCATCTGCACATGGCCGGCAACCACATTGGGCCTTCCCTTGACGTGGAAGGAGATGAAGTCCAGGGGAATGGCGCCCCCGGTGGCCTTACTCCTCTCCTTGGCGCAGTGCGCGAGAAAGGCCCGCAGATACTCTGAAGCACTGCCTCGTGGCCCGGGTCCTGTGGTTGCCGGGCCGCCCACGCGGGCATTTGGGAGCGCCTTGCGGACGCCGGCTACCGCATAGTCATAGAGCTTGTTGTAATCCTCCTGGGTGCCCTTCCAATAGTATCTTCCGTCCGGCTCATTCCATATCTCCCAATACCAGGTCGAGACCGTCTCGGCGCCGTACCGCTTGACCATGTGCGCGGCCACCTGGTGCGCCAGCTCCTCCCATCGCTCATAATCCTTCGGAGGGAAGGACCAGCCTTCCTCCTGCCCGGGTTTCAAGGGCCAGCCGATGTGGTAGGGGTCGGGGTGAGAAGACAGCGCCTTTGGCATAAAGCCCAGCTCCACCATGGGACGGACATGCGCCGCCGCATAAGCGTCGAAGATCTGATCGAGAATGGTCCAGCTATACACCGGCTTTCCCTGCGCGTCTTCGGTGTAGACGTTCGAGGAGCTCCACTTGAGTTCCGGCTTGCCGTCCCCGCTGGCGAGCAAAAAGTGCGCACGAATATAGACCGGAACCGGGCTCAGATCGTGCAACTCGTGAAGCAGCGCCTGTCCATTGTGCGTGGTCGAATAGTTGGATTCATCGTAGCCGAACCAGCTATAGATCGGAGAGAAGGGGCCCATTGGCCTGGTGAGATCCACCTGGACGGAAACCGGAGCTTGCGCAGAAGCTCTTAAGGCGGCTGCACAAATCAGAAGAAGGAAAAGCTTTCGCACAGTATTCAACCTTTCACGGAAAGGGCTGCTCTGGAGCCCTGCTGACTTGCGTGTTGTCAGGATAGATCTTGCGCTGCCGGCGCATGCTGTCACCTGCCTGCCTGCGCCACCTTGAGCTGCGCTCTCAACCGAATGTCTTCGGATGAAGCGCCTACCATTACATCAAAGATTCCAGGCTCCACGACGAACCGTCCGGCATGAACGTCGTAATAGGACAATGCCGAGGCCTGAAGGCTCATCGCAATGTGTTTGCTCTCGCCTGGCTGGAGGTTGACGCGCTCGAAGCCGCGCAGGCTCTTGATCGGCTGTACGACGGTCGACTTCACCTGGTGGACGTAGAGCTGCGGGACATCCGAGCCGGCACGCTCGCCAACATTTTTGAGATCGAACGACACCTCGACCGGAGCTGCAGGACTGATCGAGGCTGAGGAGAGCTTCAGATTTTCATATTTGAACCGTGTGTAACTGAGACCGTGGCCAAAGGAATAGAGCGGGACGCCTTTGAAATAAAGATAGGTAAATCCTTTGGAGACGTCGTACTCGTTCTGCGGAGGAACACCGTCAAGGCTGGCGTAGACGGTATAGGGAAGACGGCCCCCTGGATTGTAGTCGCCGAAGAGAACGCTGGCGATCGCGGCGCCCCCGGCCTCTCCGGGATACCAGGCGTCGAGGATCGCCGGAAGATGATCGTTGGCCCAGGTGACGGCGAGCGGCCCGGCATTCATCAGTACGAGGACGGTCTTAGGGTTGGCGGCATAGACGGCCTCAAGCAGTTGCTCCTGGGCGCCGGGGAGATTGAGGTCCCTGCGGTCATGTCCTTCCGCCTCTACCTTGAGGTTCGTTCCCAGAAAGACCAGGGCGACATCGGATTTGCGGGCCAGCTCCGCCGCGCGGGCGATGGCCGCCGGATCCGCCGGCTCCACGAAGCCCGCGCCCTGTTCATATTGCACATCGACGCCGGCTCCGAGCAGGTCCTTCAAGCCTTGCACCGGGCTTACCTTGCGCGCAGGCTTGCCGTAGTAATTGCCGGTTTCATAGTCCGAGTTACCGGCAGGACCGATGACAGCGATGGACTTCACCTCGCCCTTCTTGAGCGGAAGGAAGTCCCTGCGGTTGGTGAGCAGGGTCATCGATTCGAGCGCAGTCTGGAGGGCAAGATTCAGATGCTCGGGGGAACGGATGACGCTGGCCGAGATCTTCGAGTACGGGTTGCTCTCCGGAGGATCGAAGACTCCCAGGCGAAAGCCGACGCGCAGAACGCGCCCGACGGCCCGGTCAACATCGGCGATTGGAAGCCGCCCGCTCCGGACGGCGAGGGGAATGTTGGTCTGGAACTGTGCATCGTCGGAGTCGCAGCCTGCCTGGATGGCCCGCGCCGTCGCTTCAACGGGATCCTCCGTGATGTGGTGGGCGTTCACCAGCAGATTGACGCCGCCGAGGTCATCGGTTACGAATCCGTCAAATCCCCATTTGCCGCGGAGAATATCGGTCAGCAAGTATTTGTTGACGGCGTCCGGCGCTCCGTTGATCGCATTGTAGGACGCCATGACCGACTGCGCGTGTCCTTCAACAATGGCCGCCTTCCAGTGCGGGAGCCAATACTCCATCAGGTTGCGCTCGTCGACGGAAGCGGAGAGTCTCTGCCGATTGGTTTCTACATTGTTGACGGCAAAGTGCTTCACCGTTGCAGCGACCTTCAGATATCGGGGGTCGCTGCCTTGCAGGCCCTGAATGTAGGCAACCCCCATCCGTCCGGTCATGTAGGGATCTTCGCTGAAGACCTCCTGGATGCGGCCCCAGCGCGGATCGCGGCTGACATTGATAACCGGGGAACGGTAGACCAGACCGTGTTTGGACCTCGGGCCGTCCGCGCCGATGTTGTAAAGAGCCCGGGCTTCATCCGACATGGCGCCGGCGATCTGAAGCACCAGGGGCGTATCCCAGGTCGCTCCCATGGCGATGGCCGCGGGGAAGAGGGTTGTCGGCTCTTTGGACCAGACGCCATGGAGGGTCTGGTTCCAGCCTCCCCACGCTGGAACGTTGAGCCGCGGGATGCCTGTATTCAGATGGTTGAGCTGGGAGGCCTTCTCTTCGAGCGTCATCCGTGAGACCAGGTCAGTGATTCGTTGCTCCATCGGCTTGGAAGGATCGAGATAGAGCGGCGCACCGGATTGTTGAGCGGAAGCGGCGCCGCAGCAGAAGGTCAGCGCGAGGGCAATGGCAGGAATCTTCATCCGTTCGGTCTCGATTCAGATCAAGGAGATTTGTTGCAATCCAGTGGAAAGCGGGGCGGCGAGCCTCTCGCCGCCCCGCGATTCGGGTTTCTTTGGAACCAAAGGGCCCGCCTTAGAAGTTGTACTTGAGCGCGAATTGGATGTCGCGCGAGGGAACACTGGTGTTGGTGACTTGGCCGCCGGCGGCCGTGTCGATGGTGGAGTTCGGCGGAGCAAAGCTGTTGGTGTTGGGCAGATTGAAGAACTCGGCGCGGAAGGAGAGAACGGACTCCTTGGTCACCGAGAAGTTCTTGAAGATGGAGGCGTCATATTGACGGAAGGCATCCGATTGCAGCGTATAGGCGCGCGCCTGCCCATAAGTATATTTTGGGGCGTCGACATATCTTGTCTTGTCGAACCAGGTCTTCAGGGTGCGCTTGAAAGTGGGCGAGCCGCCGCCGGGCACCAGGTTCGGGCGCTGCTGACCCACGCCGGTGTTCGCAATATCGCCGGAAACGATCGGGGTATACGGCTGTCCGCTGCGCAGGATGATAATGGACTGCACCTGCCAGCCGCCGAGCACGGCATCCGACACGCCGTTCAAGCCGCTCAGGAACTGTTTTCCGCGTCCCACCGGCAGCTCATAGGTAAAGCTGACGGCCAGGTTTTGCGGGACGTTGAAGTAGGCGTAGGTCTTTTCAAAAGCGCCGGGGCCGCCGAGCTGCGAGGACTGGTTGGTCTGCAGGAACTTCGACCAGGTGTAGGAGACCAGCGAGGTGAGTCCGCGGCTGGCGCGGTGTTCGAGCTTGGCCTGCAGCGACTGGTAGGTCGTGCCAACGTCCTGGGACTGGTAGCCGATCGGTCCGAAGATATTGTCGGGACGGCGCGTCTGGACCGCGCCCGGCCCCGGCGCCGGGGTGTTGTAGTCATCTGTCCCGTTCAGGTGGACGCCGTGATTCCCTACGTAGGCGATGTCAGCCACTGTTCTCGAGGAGAGCTGTTGCTGCACCCCGAAGCTATAGTGCTCGTCGTAGCCGACCAGCATGTGGGTGAGGGTGGGATTGATCGAGGGATTCGCGGTTGCCGAACCGAGTTGAGATCCCAGAAAGAAGTTGCCGAGCGTCCGGCTCGGCACGATGCCTTGCGTCTGGAAGTCCGTCTCGCCGAGCCGGAACGGAAGGATGTTCAGATTGACGCGGCCGTCGGTATTCTCCGG